>JBEBHM010001210.1:0-1883 GCA_040080875.1 Pirellula sp. | reverse complement strand
CATATCGCGAGGGGCCTGTAGGCAGGTAACAGCCATGTAGATATGGACTTTTGGATATCGAGCGGGCGTTTGCGACACATTCTGCAGTAACGGCGAGGCCTGTCTTTGGTTCACCCCACAGCCAGAAAAAAAGAGACTACAATCGCCTTGCCGACGGATAACAAACCCATTCGAAGTTATGCCCCGTTACGTCATGCCGCATAACAAGGCACTTGAGATTGAGTGAAGGGCGCAAGCCAAACTGCTCACCCGTTAGCTTGATATGTTGAGGAAACGGCCGGCACGCAATAAATGATTTCTTTGCAGACTCTTGGCATGTACGATATCTCTTAAACAATTCGAAATGCTCAAACAATCAAATCGCAGCTTTTAAAATTCCCTCCTTAAACCGTATAACCGAGTAATGATTCCCATGAATCAACTAAAGCGATTCCTGCGAAAAAAGATGAATCTTGCCCTGCGACGTCGAAGAGCCCTGGGGCGACGATTGCTGTGCATCGAAATGCTCGAAGATCGACGGCTGTTAACGAGCAACCCGCTGAGCCAAGACTTCGTGGCTAGCCTGCTGAGTGATAACATCATCACCGGTGCGACGATTATCACGCATGGCTTCCAACCGTTGGACGACGGTGGCGACTCGCTCATGACGTTGGCCACGAGAATTCGAGACCGTGAAGATAACATCAACGGCGCGACTAGCGATGCCTGGCTGCTAGACAGCGACATATCCAGCAAGCTCGGATCTGCCGCCTTTGACGGCGATCCTAGTCAAGCAACGTTACTACCCACGAAGGGCGCTCACCGCTCGGGTCACGTGGTGCTGCAATTCGATTGGGCACCGAGTTCGAACGTGTCGTCGGCTGGTTGGGGTGAAGCAGCAGGTGACGCGCTTTTCAACATGGTGGTAGGTTTGGGAATTGTCAATCCGACTTCGTCGAGTCCGACCATTCCACTACATTTCATCGGCCACAGCTTCGGCACAGTTGTCACGAGCGAAGCTGTTAAGAGGCTTAGTACATTGGGAGTGGTGGTTGACCAAGTTACGTACCTCGATCCGCACGATTTCGATGAAGGCACGATTCCCGTTGATGGATCGCAAAAGCTCTATGAACTTGGGTTGCCACAAAAGGCAGGAAATACTTCGCTGGGAAATCTTGCATACGGAGCGACCGTATGGAACAACGTCAAGTTCACGGATGTTTACTATCAAACGACGATCATTCCTGGCGTTCCAGACGGTCGCCCGATTCCAGGTGCGTATAACGTCCTGCTTGATCCTTTTGCACTTAACGGCCATACGGCCGTTTGGGAAACGTTTTACATGAATTCGATTGCTACTGGCAGCACGACAGGCTATCACTTCAGCCACAGTGTAAGCCCGGTAGATCGGCCAGCGCCAATCTTTTATGCTGATGGAGTCACAAATCCGCAAGATCACAAACATACGCCACGCGCTTTGTTTGACCCGACACTCGAATCGCCAGCGGGCATCGGGCCGACGCCGTATGGAATTGCGCTGCTCGAACAACTTAAAGTCGACAAGGGTGCGAAGCCGAACTGGGATCCATTCATGGTCACCAATGGTGACTTCGAAAACCGCGGGCTATATGAGCAATTGCTTTCCTTGCCGAACATGGTACCGGGCTGGTCGTTTTACGGCGGTAGTGGGACGGGACGAATTCAGCCTTATAGTAGCGAAACCGGAAATCACTATCTGTCACTCAACGCTACCGGCGACGGCAAGTATCGCGCACACAATGATGTATACGTTCCCTCAAACGCTGCGTTTCTGACATTCGACCTCAAACGCACTCAGGCCGCTGCTGGCAACATCTTGGAAGTCTTCTTGGGAAACACATCGCTTGGCTCAGTTGCTCTTACCG
>JBEBHM010001209.1:0-1886 GCA_040080875.1 Pirellula sp. | reverse complement strand
GGAAGAGACTGGATTGCCGTTCGTTTTCGCGATGTGGGTCGCACGAAATGGCACTTTTGCAAACGATAAATGGAAACGAACTCTTGAACGAACAAGGGATTATGGACTAGAACACGTTAAAGAGATTGCGTCTGACTCAGCCGAAAAATATCAATTGTCGCCTGAGCAATGCCTAGACTACCTCACAAACTACATTCGGTTCTTTTTAAGCGCAGATGAGCGAGCAGGACTCAACGAGTTTCGGCGTCGTTGTCACGTATTGGGCCTAATTTCGAACTGAGCAGCTAAGGATCTGACCATGGTAACTTCTAATCCAACCGTAACGTCGATTTTAGGTCGCATCCTGGACGGTGAACGACTGACGCAGGAGGATGCACTCCTCCTACTTGAAAGCCGCGAACTTGCTGCGATTGGCTCCGCTGCGAACCAAATCACTCAGCGACTTCATCCTGAATCGTATCGCACTTACAACATTGATCGGAACATCAACTACACCAATATTTGCACGGCGGTCTGTGACTTCTGCGCGTTTTACAGGACTCCCAAGAGTGGGGACGGGTACGTGCTGCCCAGAGCGGAACTGCTTGAGAAAGTCCGGGAAACAGTGGAGCTGGGAGGAAACCAAATCCTAATGCAAGGTGGATTGCACCCGACCTTGACGTTGGAATGGTATGAAGAGCTTTTGCAGGACATCCGGCGAGAATTCCCAAGTGTCAACATTCACGGCTTCAGCCCACCGGAACTACATCACTTTACCAAAATGAACAAGCTTCCGATTCGAATGGTTCTCGAGCGTCTCAAGGAGGCGGGACTAGGTAGCATCCCAGGCGGAGGTGCAGAAATTTTGGTGGATCGTGTCCGAAGCGAAATCACTCGTGGCAAAGTCATGACGGATGATTGGTTAAATGTCATGAGAGTTTGGCACGAACTAGGAGGCGTCAGCACCGTCACGATGATGTTCGGGCATGTGGAGACTCTGGCAGAGAGGGTCGAACACCTCGAACGTGTACGGCAACTGCAAGATGAGACCCATGGCTTTACGGCATTCATTTGCTGGACTTTCCAACCTGACAACACTCAGCTTTCGAATATTCCACCCACGGGAGCTTTTGAGTATCTCAAGACGCAAGCGGTTTCGCGATTGTACTTAGACAACATCCCAAATATCCAGAGTAGTTGGGTCACACAAGGACTCAAAATTGGACAATTGGCACTCGCATTCGGAGCCAACGACATGGGGTCACTCATGCTCGAAGAGAACGTGGTTGCAGAGGCGGGAACCGTGCACTTCTTAACTTTGGATCAAATCCGAAGTGCGATCGAGGAGTATGGTTACGCGGCACGCCAACGCGATGTGCGATACCAGTTAGTCGATCCATCCTTGGAGCAACTTGCAATCAATGCAAACAGAACGCGTGATGCGATACAGCAGATGCCAGAGCTGGTAGAGATTGCAATTCCATAGTGCTCATGGATCTCCTACCTTAGTTCTCTTGCTTACGAGCCAACTCATCTCGAAGTCGAGCGGCCAATTCGTATTCTTCGGACTTAACTGCGTGTTCCAACCGCTCTTCGAGACTTGGTCCAAGGTATTCTTCTTTGAGCGAATCGCGAAGCTTCGCCAACTGAAGAACCATTTCGTCTTGCTCGAATTCCTCTTCGGCTTCATGCTCCTCAAAAACGGTACGCATCATTTCCAATCCAGAATCAATCTCCGCAATAGCCTCCTCCGCATCGGAATCCTCGAGAGCTGCTAAGGCTGAGGCTTGAGTGCGATGAAACAACACGAATGGTCGGTACTGTTCATGACTCATCGTCCATTCCTCTTCTGGCGAATGGTCTCGACAAACATCCATCAAGGCGAGCGTGTGGTCAGAGTCCTCGAC
>JBEBHM010000438.1:0-7274 GCA_040080875.1 Pirellula sp. | reverse complement strand
GGACACCTCGGACTGGATGCGCAAGTATCTTCGTCTGCTGCTACAGGAAAAGCGATGCGATTCCGAACGAGAAACACAAATGAACCGTGTCAATCCGATTTACGTGTTGCGAAATTATTTGGCACAGCAAGCCATCGACCAAGCCGAACAAGGTAATTATGGTGAGATCGAGAATTTGATGAACGTTCTCCGATCACCTTACAACGTGCAGCCAGGGGCCGAGCTCTATGCGCACAAGCGACCAGATTGGGCTCGGCACCGCGCGGGCTGCTCGACACTCTCCTGCAGCTCCTAACAGAGTAAAACGATTGCCCCAATCGTTTCGGAACTCAACGGACGAGTGTGGCACGCTCTGAGGCTTTGCGAAGGGCGTGGGAATTGCCAGAGACTTACTCTTACTCGAATCGACACGCCCTCTTCGAGTTCGAGTACCACCCTGGCTGAGTACGATTACGAAGCCTGCGATTTCTACAAGAGGCGGAATGACGCCGACGTGTTTTGCCTAGGCGCTGCGGTGTTTTGCGGAGCAAAACACCTACGGGTCGTAGCGGTATCCGACGCCGTGCACGGTCAAGATCATGCGTGGGTCTTTCGCATCCAGTTCGATGCGCTTACGCAACTGAGAGATGTGTTGATCCAAGGTGCGACTGTTTGGAAAGTAGTCTTCGCCCCACGCATGCCTGAAGATGGCGTTTCGGTCAAGAGCCTTGCCTTGATGTTGGAAAAGCAGCTGGACGATGCGGACATCTCGCAAACTCAATTCGATGACTTGATCGCCTCGCCGAGCTCGTAGCTGGGCAGGCAATACGATCAAGTCACCAAACGGAAACTCGTCAGGTAAATCCGCTCGCACAGCAATGCAACGCCGCGCGACGGCCCGAACGCGGGCGATGACTTCTCGAATGCTAAACGGCTTGACGATAAAGTCATCCGCCCCCAATTCGAAACCGACCAATCGATCCTTCTCTTCGGCTTTGGCGCTGATAAAGATGATGGGAACTTTGGGCGCTTCGTTTCTAATGACTTTGCAGACTTCGTATCCACTCTGCCGTGGCATCATAATGTCCAAACAAACGAAATCTGGATGCTGAGTGCGGAACTCCCGAATGGCATTGCTACCGTCGGCAGTCGAGATAACTTGGAAGCCCTCGTTTTCGAGAACTTCGACGAGCCCCTCTCGAGTATATCGGTCGTCTTCCGCGACAAGAATCTTCATACAGTCTCCATGCGGAGTTCCCGCAGCGTAACGAGAAACCGGCAACCCGTTTGGCAATCTTCGAGGCTGATATTTCCACCGTGCAATCGCGCAAGCTCTCGAGCGATCGACAAACCGATGCCTGTCCCGGCAGCCGCGCTGACGCTGTTGGAAAGGCGAGTAAAGGGCCGGAAAACTTCGCTCCATTTCGACTTGGGGATGCCCGGTCCTGAATCCTCGACGAGGATCGAGAGCCTGTCGCCATCCTGCGAACTTTGTATTCTAAGCGAACGACCCGCCGCCGCATATTTTTCAACGTTGCTGATCAAGTTGGCAAGAATCTGTTCTAAAAAATCAGGATCAAGGTTCATCGGCCGCTTTGCGTCCAGCCGTAAATTCATCTCGATAGACAAATCCTCCAGCGATGGACGAAATCGATCGACCGCATGTTGGATCAACTCATTCGGAATGATTGATTGCGCTTGGGGTTGCAGCGATCGACGCTGCTGGCGCGCCAGGGTCAATACATTGCCAATCAATCGACTAAGTCGCTCGGATTCAGAAAGTATCACGCTCAGCCTGTGCATGGGTTGTTTCGCGTCTGCCGCCGACAGCGCCGTTAAGTCTCGTTCCATCAGCTCTGCGTACAATCGGATATTGGTCAAAGGAGTTTTGAGTTCATGCGAAACCTGGTTGACAAAGCTAACTTGCTGGGCAGCTTCACGCATCCCCATCGAGTAGTCTCGGTACAATTCCCAAGCCATGGACGAGAGCGCCATCGCGACTGCCGCGAGCCCTACCATCAAGCCCGCCGAGGCCCCTCGACTGTTGATACCAATTTGGTCTACAGGAATGAGACATTGCAATCGCCAAGAGGAAAGCGGCGCCGCAACCGGTATTTCGCAAAAAGGTTCGGTGCCGCTCGGTGCTTCAAATGGCCCCCACTGATAGATGGTTTCGGCCGATGCGTTTACCAGTCGCATCCGCGTTTCTAAGGTCGGTTTTTCCTTCGTTGCCTGAACACTGCTGCTTTCAGCGTGGTCGACGGTGTTTGGAAGTTCGGCGATCAAGTCCGCGATCCAACGACCTCGTTCCAGCGCGGCACCGACAATGCGGCCGGACGGTCGCCGTTGCCAGTAAATGAGGTTCATGCCTCGGTCCCAATACCAGGTAAACCACCCATTCGATTCTTTAAATAACCGCTCGACTTGCTGTTCTTCGTTGGGCTGTAATCCTGGTTCGGCAGATTGGGCAGCCATCCGATTGGTTGAGTCTGATCGACTAGGTAATTGGGTGCCTGATTGGGATTGGGAGTTGGACCGACTGGAGTCGGAGTTGTTTTCAGTTTGGAGAACAGCATCGCGAAGATCTTGTCCGGTAAACATTTTTGCAGTACTCCGCAGGAAGTTTTGTTCGGCGGTATTGAGCGGTTGCGTTGGATTGGGGTACAACAATTGTCCTCGTTCGGAAAGGACAAAGATTTGTAGGACGCGAGGCTCCCTCCGAATTGTCTCTCGCAACGATTCCACATCGAGTTCATCCAATTGAGTGACCGTCTGCAAATGCCGTTCGGCGTCGTCAAAGAAAGTCTTGATGTTGCGATTGACATCCCGAAGCCTGTCCTCCATGAGAACCAGAAATCGACGTTGAACAAGGTCTTGTTCGCTTTCGGCCATACGCATGGCAGCCCATGCCAACAGGAGCAGTGGCAAGAGCACAATCAGCACGATCAAAATAACAGTCTTGGCCTTCATGCCTACCAGTGTATCCACAATACGGAGTCGATGGAGAGCTGGGCTTGGACACTCTCACCATACTCTTTGGGCCAAACTTGCGGCTATTTTGCGTACCGAATCCCGCAGACTTGTTCTGCGGTTCATTAGGTTTCGAGCTACGCAACGCGATTCCCACCAGTGCTACCGGATCAACTGGAAGCACATATCCAACTTCTGGGTGGAACGGCCGTTCGATCGCATACGTGGACAACTACAATCCAGGGCTTTTCAGATTTGAGGCGATGTTGGCGAACTGATCCAGAGCGGCTTGTAGGTCCTCAACAATTTCAGCGGCTAAGATGTCGGGATCGGGTAAGTCGTCGGATTCTTCAAGACTCTGATCGCGTAGCCAGAAAATGTCGAGATTGCCTTTGTCCCGTTTGAGAAGTTCGTCGTAGTCGTAACTTCGCCAGCGACCCTCTGGCGTTTCTTCGGTCCAGGTGACTTTGCGGCGATTGGAGTTATTGGGGTTGTAGCACTTCACAAGTCGTCGAGATCGGTTCGCTTGAGCGAGTTCGTCTTCAGCGTAAAGTGCAAATTGGTCCGCAGATCATAGACCCATAGCTTCTTGGTCCACGGCTTCTCCTGAACTGGTTTGTTTTCGAAGAACAGTACGTTGGCTTTGACCCCTTGAGCATAAAAAATGCCAGTGGGTAAACGTAGCAGGGTGTGAACCTCGCACTGCTTCAGCAAGTTTTTGCGGACCGTTTCTCCGGCACCCCCTTCGAACAGAACGTTGTCGGGGACGACGATCGCACAGCGACCGTTGATCCTGAGCATCGTTTTGACGTGCTGCAGGAAGTTCAATTGCTTGTTCTTGGTCGTAACCCAAAATCCCTGACGTTCGTAAGTAGAGTCCTCGGTTTCGAGGTCACCATCTTCGTTGACGATCGAGATACTGCTCTTCTTACCGAAGGGTGGATTGGTCAGAACGATGCTCGCCATCCCGATCAAGCAAACTTTGCCACGAAAGTTTGGCGGGCACGATCGATTTGCGATTGTAAGGCGGCTTGGACTGTTCGTCCGCCATCTTGAGGAACAGCAGAAAGGTAATCTGCTCGGTATACGCCATGTACGACAAGCCATCATCGCGCAGGACATGCGCGAAATTCCAAGCTTTGTTGACGATGTTTTGCGAATCATTGCTCATGAACTTGTTCGATTGCCTATTCGTGTGTTGTTGGCGTGCTGCATCAGGACTCGCTTCCCAAATCGATCGCGTCTCGGTCCTGCAACATCTCAACGATTTTGTAGATTCTAGCAGTAGGCAGGGTGGGTATGACGCCGTCGTGAATGTCCATTGCCTTGGCTCTTCGAACCGCGTCGAGAACTTGCGCTGTACGTAATTTGATTTGCCCGCACTTTTCCTTGTGATATCTCTGGCCAATCGCTGACTCAAGTTGCGCAACGGCTTCATTGCAACGCACTCGATCGTTTCCCTTCGGCACAGTGTAGTCGGCAAAATGCAGAAGGAACCAAAGCTCGATGCAAGGGTTATTGATCGCTACGCAATAGCCTTTCTGTCGGCACTCGCGTAGTACTTGGGCAAGATTCTTTAGATGGCCCCCGTCCGCCCAATGATCCGAATCCATACAAATCCAGAAAACATCTTCGTCTTCAAACTCTTAAGACGATTTGAATTCATCGATCCTAGCCAAAACAGATTGCGGATCTGAATTGCAATCGAGAGTTGGCAGAATTCGAAATTGCACCTTCTTGGTTCGGAAGCGTTGAAAGTAGTTCTCGACCGCATATTTGTCTTCACTGGCAATTACCACGAGAGTTGCATCTCGAACCACGCCAGCATCGCGGTCAAGCTGGCGTTTTTTCCTTGGCATTCTCACCCTCCTTAACACCGCAATCAAACAGACTGACCAGTTCCGAAAGCCCGCCCACGACCGGAATCGCCCCGAAGCGGCCCTGTAAATACCCCTTCTGAATTTTCAAATCATTGCGAACGTTGTAGTCCGACAGCGAACTCAATCGACTCTGCTGGTCTTTGTCTTTTTCTACAAACCAGTACTCATCGCGACGCAGCAGTTCTTGGTTCAGTAGATGCGATTCGTGCGTTGTAACGATCAACTGCTTTCGTGCTCCTGGGCACGATTCACTAAAGAACCGAATGAATTCCCAACATAATAGAGGATGCAAACTGCGATCGAGTTCATCGATCACGATGACCTTGGTCTGATCATTATGAGTTGAAAGCACCGGCAAATAGTGGAGGATCTGTTGTGTCCCATCCGATTCCTCACCAAATGGTAACGTGTGCTTGGACTTCGTTGTTGTGTGTTCGGAAAACAATCGGCGAGAGACGTACCGTTCGGAATCTTCTGGTTTCGGGCAAATGTAGGTGTCTCCATCACATCCAAAATAACCGTATCCTCCGCGCTCTCCCATTCTCGAGAAAA
This sequence comes from Pirellula sp., assembly GCA_040080875.1. Lineage (GTDB taxonomy): Bacteria > Planctomycetota > Planctomycetia > Pirellulales > Pirellulaceae > JBKCUI01. The sequence goes on along the minus strand of JBEBHM010000438.1, from coordinate 1,893 downwards.
CCTCTCGTTCAATATCTGAAAGTTCACGCTCGCTTTGCTCAAATCGCAAGCCATGGATACCAGTATCGATGCGATCCAAAAACTGTGCCGAGAATTGACGAAACGCGTCATCGCGATCAAGTCGCTCCAACAGATCGCATGATCGATGGTTGGACCCGATGACTTGAAGCTCTTCGGTTAACCAATTCACGATGCGATTCAACGTTTTGCCTTGCGCTTCCTCTGGGAGCGAAACCACGCGACTCAAGAACAATTGATTCGGTTTGATCGGCAGTTGCTTTAGATTGTCCAATGTTAAAGACAGTTGTTTGTCTTCGACAAAATATTCCAGTGCTTTGGAGTTTACCTCAGTCCTGCCTGCTTCGTTTCGCTCGAAGACCAGGGGTTCATCATCGCCGTCGATGTAGGAAAGCCACTCGGAGGAAATTTTGCGAGTGCTGACGTCGAACCCGTAGACAAAGACACACTCGCCAACCAGGAAACGGAATTCGAAGGAACTTGGTTCTTTAGCAAGCTCGGCGCTGAAACGAAAGTTTTCGACGATTGGCAATTGGTCATGCTGTTGCTGAATCAATCCCTGAGCGAAGCCCATCGCCTTGACTAGATTTGATTTACCAGCCGCGTTGGCACCGTACAGGACGGCGGAGCGAACCAAGTACTTTCCGGACTTGTCGATTTCCACACGGTGCTGTGGATGGTCGGTAAGCTTGTTGCTTGCGACCATGTTCAAAGTGACTTCGTCGCCGAACGATCGGTAATTGCGTACTGAGAATGAAACGAGCATGGAATCCCCTAACTTGTGAAGACACGCCATTATGCGCGAAAAAATCTCGTTTGCGATTGCGGTTGACAAAAATACTCGGACTCACCAGGAGTTTTCGCTGCGCAACCGAGATAAGTCCGTAGATCGCCTCGTTTTTCAGGATAAAATCTGCCTTTGTGCGTCCGACGGCCACGCATGCCCGATACAAATCGGAAGACAACAACTCCAGATTCTACAATTAGCTCCGTAAACCAAGTGACAACGCTCATGCAATCATCCAGCACGCGTGAGTCCCGACTCAACGCAATATTTGAGTCGCTTAATTCAGCTTATGGAGGTGGCGGCCATATGAGCAGCGCATCCAAGGGAGTGGAACGGGAGATCTTCGTCAAGAATGTTTTGCAACAAGTCTTTCCGCCTCACTTTCGATTTTCGAGCGGCGACATTGTGGATTCGAATGGGAATCAATCCGGCAAGTCGATATCGTGCTTGAACAGCCTAGAGGATACAGCTTTCCGCTTGCCTCATTAGGCCCTCGTCTATTTCTTGCCGAGAACGTCGCTGCGGTAATCGAGGTCAAATCCAATCTGCGCGACCAATGGAACGAAGTCACCGCGACAGCAGTTAAACTTGCGCAGGTACGCCCTGTTTTTGCGAGTCAAAGTTTCGCGGATATTCTCGACCGATTTGACAATGGAGAAGTCGAAATGGACCCATCCGTGACCGAAGAGAACATTCCAAAAGCGAGGCAACTTCTTGTGGACCAAACCGAGCATCCTAGCAACGTAGGAAAGAAACGAATACCGCTCATCGTTGTTGGATTCGAGGGGTGGGCCAAGGATTCGACAATTGTGGAAAAGCTCATCCCAGATCGGATCGATGCCATCCTGATTATCTCTCGAAAGGTATACGTTGACATCAATCGCTCTGAGGGAAACAAAGCGGTCTCGGGGCCAGCCACTTTGCTGGCGATATTGCACCGATTTTCAATCGATGGCAAATCGTTTTGCAGCTTACATGCAGTACTTGAGGGGGTGCGATTCGTTTTTGCGCAATCGAATATCAATGAATTCGTTGGTCATGCGGAGGTTGTAAGCGAGGGGTCCGCGTTTTTTGCCAAATCTGGGTAT
>JBEBHM010001208.1:0-1888 GCA_040080875.1 Pirellula sp. | reverse complement strand
TTTTGTGATCATAGCTTCGTTTTTCATTTCATATAAGATCGGTTTTGAATTTTTGGAAGAGTCATGGCAACCGAAAGCGCCTGCCCCCCGGCCCCTCTCCCCGAAGCGGGGCGAGGGGAGTAAAGAAGATATGAAGTTTGAAGTTTGAAGTCGGATGTTTGACCTAACACCTAACACCTAACGCCTTACGCCTGTTCTAAAAATCGGTCAGGTCAACTTGGTTCTGCCAGTGCGGCTGGAGTAAGACTCGATTGACTATGTCGATGTCAATAGTTCGTCCAGTAGCAGCTCGCACGGCTTCGAGCATCGCGGACAAGCACAGGTTGCGGCACCGGCGAAGCACGCCATCAGATGTGCGTAGAATCAACTCCGTCGCGCCGCTGGTGAACGTGCTGTGGGCCAAGCCCAGACGCTCCAGTTCACGATGGATGAACTCACGAAGCACATCCTCATGTAGTCGCTTGGTCACGACCGAGTAGGTGACGCGACTCTTGATATCCTGATTGACAGCCAAGTCTAGATCCGAGAGCAACTCGACTTGTCCGATCAAGATTAAGTTGTGGTTCTTGGGGAAATCCTCGAGCAATAGCCTGAGCTTGCGAAGCGTTTCCATCTCCATCAAATGAGCGTCGTCGATGATGGTGACCAACATCTTGCCGCTGCGATTGAGGCTGAATGCTTCTTGGATCAGTTTGCGTTCGCACTTGAATGCCGAACTCTCGAACTCGATGCGGAATGCTTCACACAGGATCTTCACCGTGTTGGTGTAGGTGTGCAGCGTTCGTGCAACGGTAGCGACTAGATGCTCTTTGTCCGGGAGTTTCTTGAGTGATTCCTTGATCACCGTCTTGCCGGTGCCAGGCCTTCCGACGACTAGGCACAGTCCACCTTGTTGGCAGTGGACTCGCAGAGTGTCGTGGATTTCTTGCTGATGAGCTAACAGTTGGATATCGCGCAATGCGAACGGATTGTCGGTGAGACCGAAGTAGGATCGAATCATGATTGAAGTGTGAAGTTGGAAGTGTGAAGTTTGAAAAATGAATGCTTACTATTTACGGCTCTCGCCTGCGCGCTAGGCCGTTGGCGACGGCGTTCAGCAGTCTGGCTTGTCCGAGGCGACGTCCGTTGTCGTAGACGATGACGGCCCCTTTGTGATGCCGCTCGTAACGCACGACGATTTGTTTGCCCCGCAAGTCGACCGGTGTTTCATAGCGTTCTCCCTGAAAGCTGAACGTGTTGTCCTTCTTGACCGTACGAGTCTCCTCGGCGTAGAACAGTTCGTCGGTATCTTGCGATGGACTGAGGAATCGAATGCGTGACAAGTCGACACCGAAGCGATCGATCGGCTTCATTCCCAGGGTTGAGTGGACAGTGGCGTTGTAGTCCTGTTCGACCCAATCAGTGAACTGTCGATTCAGTCCACCGATTGAGGATAGATCGAGATTGCGAATGAGGAATTGATCGCGAACTCGGCGAAAGAAGCGTTCGATTTTTCCTTTGGCAGCTGCGTCTCGGACTGCCGTGTGGCGCAGGATGCACCCAACGCGAGCGCAGATGAGCGTGATCTCTTGTGAGCAGTAGATCGAACCATTGTCAACCAAGAGTTGCTCGGGCAGTCCGCGTTTGTAGAAGGCGCTGCGTAATGCGCGAATCATCGTATCGGTGTTTTCATCAAGGAAGAATTCGCCATGACACAAGACTCGGCTCGCATCATCGATAAAGGCGATCAGTTTGGCCTGCTTGCCACCGACTTGTGGTCCGAACATGGTATCGGCTTGCCAAAGCTGGTTGGCATACTGCATACTGAAGGCCAATCGACGTTGGTTTTCGCCTGGATCGTCTTTGAGCATTTCGTACTTTTCGACCATCCGGCTAAACGTGTTCCTTG
>JBEBHM010001207.1:0-1890 GCA_040080875.1 Pirellula sp. | reverse complement strand
TCGATCCGGATGGCCTCGACGACAAGTCTACTGCCGCCGCAGAGGTTCTTAAGCGAGTGCCTAAAACCACACCAGCGCCCGGAACCGGAATTGGACCTGTTGGCGGCGTGGGGCGAGCGCTGGCCCCTGTAGCTGTCGCTACGCAAATCAGCCAAACCATCGGTAACTACCAACTGAATCAGCGGGTCAATAGCGATATTCAAGAGCTTCAGCAGGCAGACAACGGCTTGGAAAATGAGATCGCCAAGCTCAACAAGACTATTGCAGAGGAAGAGGCGCGACCACAGCCACAACCCAAGCCGCAGCAACAGCCAAGCCCAACGAAAACGGAGCAGGAGCAAAAGAAGGAAGGCGATCTCCTGGTCAATCGCCTCGGGGGAGGAGGTCTAGAAAATCTCCAACTTAGTGAGAGTGACAGAAAGGGTGCACGATGGGGCCTTTCAGTGTTACTGGGAGGCACTCCTCAAGCGGCGGCGGATCAGGCGCGAAACGTCTACCCAAACTCTCCGGCGGTCCAAGAAAGGTCCAACACAGTCGGCACTACTACGGCTGGCGCTATCACTAAAGCCGGATTCATAGTGAAACCAGACCCCTCAAGGATCGGAGCTAATCACGCGTTAATACAACATCCTGGAGGGATTCCGGGATACGACGCCAACGTATTCAAGCTGCCTCCTTTATTCATAACAACGCCTACTCCGCCGAAGCAATGATGACACCAATCTTCTTATCGGACTCAAGTGGTGAGCGCATTGGCAGTCTTGAGAACATAAGATATATCGAAAATACCGCCACGTTTGTAGGGGCGGTTGCTTGGACCAATATTCCGCTGCAGTTACTTCAATTGCTCGATGAACTTGAGGAAACAGTTCGGCAAGGATCGTTTGCTTGGGCCGATCAGTTACATAACAAGATTGATGCTTTGGGGCTTTCTGCGGAATTTGACGACGGGAAAAGAACGCCGATTAAAAGTCTTTATGTTGAGGATGATCGTGTTTCGTTTTGCTTAGCTATGCGCGACAGTCAAACCCCTCAACCACGGGACGAACAGTGACCAAAGAAGGAAAAAGGCAGGAGAACGCGTCAGTCGTCAACTTTTGACAAACTGCACATGCATCGCCCAACCCACCTTGCGGGTGCAGCAGGGGCGGCGGAGTTCATTCATCTGGTGCATCCAACCGAACCGCTCTTTGTTGAACCACGATGCGGTTACGCTCCGTCGAGGTTGGCTCTCGCCATTTTCCGTGGACCTGATTCACCAGCACCCGCTTGGATTTGAAATCTGTAGCAACGTAAAGTGTCGCAATCTCGCCATTGAGAGAGACTTGAAAAAGCACATGCGTCACGCGGTAAGCCGTTGGAAGTTGATCCAAAGCATATTCATACGGCGGATTTGCTAACACACCAAATGAAGATGCCACCGATTCGAGATACCCTAGTAGATCGAATGCTTGGTTCTTCAGCCTGGAGTTTGCCATGGCTACCACACAGTTTACCACCATGTCCTTGGTGTTTAGTCCCCATTGAGGAATCGCGTCGATCTTCAGGCCATTCGCTACTTGCATGAATCCCGGCTTTCCTAAAGAGCTGCCCAGAGTTGCATTGGAGTCGGCGCGAATTTCATCAGCCACCTTGGGCGGAAGCTTTTGTATTAGCGAATCCACCGCTGCCTTCAGATGATCTTGAATGGATGCATTATCTGCCGCAAAAAACATCGACGCTGAAAAAGTCAGCGATACGAAGGTAACTGATAACAGAGAAAGTTTCATTCTGCAAAAGGAGGCATTGTTGAGACGGCTACTGCATGGGGGACTTTGAGGTTGGCGGGAACATCGCGGGAATTGGCGCGGGATTCCTGGGCGTTTCCATCCAGTAAGGAGTCGCTTTTAC
>JBEBHM010001206.1:0-1890 GCA_040080875.1 Pirellula sp. | reverse complement strand
GTTACAATGTATCGGTATGGAAGTATTATTGGTGCCCCCTTTCGGGTTCCAATCACTTTCGGGCATGTTTCACTCATCAAAGGCGTTTGGCTTAGCCCCCGCGAAAACCATCGTTCGTTTGGAAAAAGCCCCTCTTCAAATAGCCAAGGACTGTTGCGACTGGTCCCTAGAGTGGTTCCTCGGTTCAGGACATAATCAGTTCTCGTAGCGTCATCCTGCTTCGCAGTCGAAGGGCATCGGTAGAACGGAATTTTCGTTTTCAATACCTCCAAATTGCCGTGCAGATCCTTTGAGAAATCAATCTGTTGAAAAAGCGAGCCATATCCGACATAGGGCAAAATGCCTACTAGTGCCTCTGATTTGAATTTTCGTGGCTCAGTTGCTTGTTTTTGCCAAGTGTTTCTATTTTGCCTAAACGCATAGCGTTTTACCTCGGTAGGTCCACTGGTATGGATGAGCCAGAATGTCGTTGTAGTAGTCGATAAACTGTGTGATCTTGTCGTTCAAGTTGTTCACCGAGCAAAACGATCCAAAGCGAGTTACCTTAGAACGTAGTACCCCGAACCAGATCTCAACCTGATTGAGCCACGAACTGTGTTTGGGCAGGAAGTAGAAATGAATTCGGTGAAGTGGGTTGCTCAAGAACGCTTGCCTTGATGCCTTGTCCTTTAGGATTCCGTATCGTCCCTTTTGGCCCAATTCTGATTGGTCAATGCCACATTGCTCGGCGATGTATCGTACGCAGGATTCGCTGTAGTGAGTATTGAGGTTGTCGGCGATGATGCGAAAGCGAGCCGTAGGATTTGAGCCAATCACATTTCGCAAGTTGTCCACAAAGTCTACTTCCGTTCTGGTGGAACGTAACAAGGGGCTGATCATTCGGCCGGTAGCAACGTGGAAGTTTCCAAAGAGGCATGTCGTTCCATGCCGCTGGTATTCGTACTCAAATTTAGCGCACTGTCCGCTAATGCTTCGGTAGTCACTCGCAATTCTCTCTGTCGCTTGAATACCGCTTTGCTCATCCATACAGATCGTGTGAATACCGTAAGATTCGTAGGCTTCGATCGCCTCAGCGTAAACATCGCAAATCAAACGAACCTTGGCATCGAACTCAGGGGTGCCACGTTCGGAACTGAACAACCAGTATTTGTGGCGATGTGGCTTGAGATCCAGCTCGTCGAGCCATCGTCGTACGCTCGAGCTGGATACTGATTCAAAAATGTCTCGACGAATCAACTCGCGAGATAACTCCTCAGACGTCCAGCGACTTATAGGCAGTCCAGATTCCTTGGGTGGTTCGCAAGCCAAAGAAACCAGTTGGGACCGTTGCTCCGAGGTAATCGTTGGAGGTCTGCCGCTACGAGGTCGATCGCTCAGGACTTCGATAATCGCTTTTCGAAGTGCGGCAATTCCTTCACGACACTCGACTGCAACAAGATCATAAAATGCTTCCTTCCATCGACTCCTCCAAGTGCCAATGTGGTTCCTGTGGAGTCCGACAATTTGCGAGATCTCCTCATTGAGCTTTTTTTCGAATGCGAGCAAAATGACCTTTGATCTTTGCGAAAGATCGACTGCAATCGTTCTTGCAGCCGCAAATTCCTTGAGAATTTCGAACTGCTTTTCGGTCACAACTACCAACGGTGATCGCCCAGACATATGAATCCTCCTTGAATCTAGCGAGAATGCATGTTGTGGCAAATTCTTCGATTTAGTGCAACACTATTTCAAATCAGAGGCACTAGCGATGAATCTGCTCAGGCGGCCGTAAGCGTTGCGAGCGCCATGCAAACAGCAGTTTCGCAATCCAACGAATTTGAAACGGTGGTGAATTCGTCTGGTACTTCGATAGTGATGTCGTTGCAGGACTTTGAGTCACTGGGATTGGCA
>JBEBHM010001205.1:0-1895 GCA_040080875.1 Pirellula sp. | reverse complement strand
CATATGTATCGGTCTGGGAGGATTTGGCGGGCGAACTCTCGCCGAAATCCGGAAGTGCGAAAACCTAAATAATCATTATTTTGTCGAGCAAGATCGCGTCCCGCCAAACCTCAAGTTTCTTTACTTCGACTCCAGTATGGACATTCATCTTGACCGTGCGAGGTGGATGTTTCGGGGGGAGGATTTGTCCCTTCCTCCGGCTGACATAGTTAACATGCGTGACGGTACGGTGCCGTTAAACCTTGCCAACGTGGGAAACGTTGCCCGGTACAATCAATGGATTGGAACTGACGAGACTCGGAACCGTCATTTGCTAGCAGCGGGTGTCGGTGTTGTCGGTGCCAATCAAAGGCGGCGTTTTGGTCGCTTGATTTTTGCGGCAAACATCGAGCGTTTTTCATCAGCTGTTCACAACAAACTAAGAACGAACCATGAAGCACAATGTTCCTTCCATATCTTCGCCACTTTTGGGGGAGGAACGGGCAGTGGTTCGGTCGTTGACGCCGTCACCGCGATTCGAAGGCTTCAGCCTGACAACCAAAAATTTCCAATCTATGTTTACGGTTATATTACCGACCAATGCGATGGCTTCGACGTTGGATTCTTCAGGTTGAATCAATACTCCGTCATTCGCGATCTCAACGGCTTGATGACAGGGCGGTATCAACCGCAATTGCTTCAGTCGATGGAGCGAGCGGATCGCAACACTTCCTATGTGGATAATGTATTCCTGATTGGTCCAATCAATGGTCAGGATCATAATTTAAGACCTGATGACCAAGTGAAGGCGGTTGGTAATTGGGTTTATCAAAAAATACTTTGTGACGACATTGGAGCCATTCCGGCAGACGAGAGGAAGGCCTTTACTGGCGAAGACATGATGCAGGTCTTTCCGGGTGAAAGTGATGGTGGCGAACATCTGGTCCGTTCCTGTCGATTTGGGGCGATTGGATTGAAGCGCTGGCACATCCCGGAGGAGGAAACCCATGATGCGCTCATGTTGGATTCCATTGTTGAGGTATTAAAGCAAAATATTGGGAATCAATGGGACCAGGAAATTGGTTATATGCCAGTTGGCGAAGTCCCCATTCCTGTTGCTCGCATGCTTGACGCAATGGGTCTTTCAAACGAAGAGCAGTGGACTGCTTCAGAATACCCTGACGAGAGTTCCTTTAACGATGAATGGAATAGTTCCGATCAAAATGTCGGTCTTTCAAACAGTCTTGGAGATAGCGTTACCAGGTTATATCGAATATTAAATGAACACAGGAATTCTGGGTTTAGAGCGGCAGGGCTGAATGCCTATTTTCGTGCGCGGCAGCTTGGTATCAAATTGGAGGCGGATAGGATTAAGCAACTGCTGATTAACTTTCTTGATTTTAATTGGGAGGAAGGAAGTTCCGGCCTGAATGGCCAGATCGCAAGTTTGGATATCCTCAGGCAAGATCTATTTATGAAAATCGATGCCTTCAGAGAAAAGAGGGAGGCTTATGGAAGAGTCGCTAAGTTGGATGAAGTCCATAATGCCAGTATGGAGCGTGCCGGTGCAGCCGGGCCGATCGCAGTTCTCTTTGGGGCGGAAACCGGTATGTTTGCTTCAATGAAGCAACAAATGATAACGGCATGCGTGTATGAAACTTACGAAAAAGGCTACGCCTATGCAATTGAACTTTGTACTGCCTTGTGCGCATTGATTGTTAACGTAAGAGACGGATTAAATGCAACTAAAAATATTCTGAAACAATTATCGACTACGGTCGAGCATCAGAGGGCAGAAAAGCTCGTTTTCGAAGGTGGACGAGGTGGTGATATTGTGGAGTTTGAACAACGAGATTATGATTTTATTTGGGGAATCATGAAGATAGATCGCGATTATATTGATCGCGTTTCCAGAG
>JBEBHM010000437.1:0-7309 GCA_040080875.1 Pirellula sp. | reverse complement strand
GTCGTTTGCCACTGGCTGTGGTGGTGAAGAAGGTTTAGGGAAGGTCAATGGAGTAGTCACTTTAGACGGCAAGCCATTGCCTGATGCAACCGTCGAATTCAACCCGGAGGGAGGTAAGGGACTAACCTCGTACGGTCGAACCGACAAGAGTGGAGCTTATTACATGATGGCCACAAGATCCGATAAAGGGGCAGCTGTGGGCAAGAACAAGGTGAGCATCACGACCTACGATCTAGCCGATAACGGCGGCAAAATTTCAAGCATCCCAGAAATGGTTCCTACGAAGTACAACAAGTCGACTGAACTGGAAGTAGATGTTCGGTCGGGTTCCAATAAATTCGATTTTGATTTGAAAACCGAAGGCGGCAAAGTCAATACCAAGAAGGCAAGTCCGCAAGATCAGTAAGCAGTACTCGTAACGATGTGTGTGTAACCCGATAAGCATGCATCCTTAGGCCAAGCATTATTTTTTCCCTTTTTCGAAGAGGATTTCCCATGCGATTCAGCAAACATAAACAGGGTTTTACGCTCGTCGAACTATTGGTGGTCATCGCCATCATCGGCATACTGGTAGGACTCCTGTTGCCAGCCGTTCAAGCAGCCCGTGAAGCGGCACGGCGTATGTCGTGTTCGAACAATTTGAAGCAGATTTCATTGTCGCTTCACAACTACCATGACACTTATAACAAGTTTCCATCAGGGCAGTATTACTGCAGACCGGGGATTGTTTGCGACGCAAACAACCGGCAAACTTGGCTTCAAGGGTGGGGTTGGACCGCGTCGATCTTGCCATTCATCGAGCAAGGCAATTTGGGCAGGCAATTGAACTATGGATTGAATCTTTACGATCCGCTTAATCTGCCGATCATTCGGACTCCGATGCCGATTTTTCAATGCCCGTCTGACGGTTCACGACGCGCCGAAGTTCCGCCCGCGGGTGTCGCTGCTGACACTCGCCGAATCGCGACTTCGAACTATTGCGGCAACGGCGGCTCGTTTGCGAACAGTTTTGAGTCCAATTCCGTCACCGCACCCGCAGGCTATGGCGCGCAGGACCAAAACTGGACCAACGGAGTTCTCCGACGCGATTCCAAGCACAAGTTTGGAGATATCACCGATGGCACATCGAACACGATTTTGGTCGGCGAAGTAACGCATTACAACTTCACTTGGGACCCTACGATGTACGGAATGTGGGATCCTCCTTCTGGTACTGCATGTTGCACATTGGCCATGGTGCGACACGGCAATCAGCGCTTGAACCCTCCGCCGACTGCGAGCGTTGTGGTGAGACGAGAAGGCTTTCATAGCTACCACACTGGCGGGGCACAATTTTCCTTTTGCGACGGCAGCGTCCATTTTATTTCGCAAAACATTGACTTCACAAATCGGCAGCGTGTTACCGCGACTCAGAACGACCTATTTGACTCGGCCAACGGCGGCCGTGACTACGGAACCTATCAGCGATTGTTCTCACGCAACGATGGACTGGTAAATGGAGAATTCTAACATGGAGATGATTGCTTCCGCATAAACTGCATGAGTGCATGCGTTTTTGCATCCGAGCATTCCTACCCCTTACCCTTACCCTTACCCTTACCCCTTATCGCTTACCCCTTATCGCTCATCGCTTGAATGCAATCTCGCGCCCTTGCATTCTTGCGTATGTTCGTTTCCGCGTTTGGACCGTTCGAAATGCTTTCGATTAGCCTTTTCGGAACAAAGCAATGTTACAACGATTATTCTTGGCGATTCTCTTAGTCAGAGTCTTGTGCTCCCCATCTGTAACCGCTGACGAGCCGTTTGGGCCAAGTGTGAAGTTCAAGCGTGCCGCAGTCAACTCGGTTTTGATTTCGTCGGGCGATGGCAAATTGGCTGTGTATGGTCTTGAACAACGCGGTGATGGGCAAGAAGACGCCAAGCACGAGCAACTTTTGTTGACGCATCATCGGCGCGACGCAATTGGAGGTGCAATCGGTTTATTACCGAGCCGTACTGCCATCGTTGCTCCCGAAGCGGAACGCGTGTGGTTGGAAAAGCCAGCTGAATTCTGGAACGCATTTACCAAGAACCGCTTTCACGACTATGGTTGCTTTACCACTAAGATCGTTGCACAGTCGATCAACGTTCAGCGATGAACAAGTGGCTGCGCGAGAGAAGATCGAACAATTCTTTAAGGAACGAAGCCAAGTCACAGTTAACGGACAGCTTGTCCATGCAAAGCTCAGCCGACTCAATTTCTTTGGGCTTGATATCAACGACTTCGCATTGAACGCCGAACCTCGACGAGTCAGTATTCACCAAGCCCGCGTCGGAGTGATATTGACTTTTCCTGCCAGTGAAACGCCCAAGAGCGTATCCGTAAGGTGGAATACTTTCAATGAATATGCTCCTTACGTTGAGTCCGTGGTACTGATCGGAAACGCAACACCTAGAGAGCATCGTTTCGAATCATTGGCGACGACATACGACTGGTCTGGAGATTTAATTGGACCCAACGTCGAGTCAGTCCGTGCCAATGCCGCTCAATTGAACCAACAGAATCGGTCGGAAGTCCTTCAGCAAGTGCTAACTAACATTTACCGCGCGTTCGATTTTCGCAGCGATGAAGAAGTTTATGATGCGCTCGCCTCGAGCGTCGACGGCAGTCTTTTGCGAGAAATCTATCTGCGCATCAAGCGTACCTTGTTGATGGCTGAGCAAGGCGGAGCGATCTCCCATGTGACAGCGGTGGAGGTGATCTCCGCGACTCCATTCACGAAGGGGACCGGTACAACCGTCGAAACAATTTGGAGAGTGACAGGAGTTACCGAGCATTGGGGGCATGTGCATCAGCGAGTTAGTGAGTATCGGGCACACCTGACCCTTGGTCAGCACGAAGGCAATTGGAAGCTTGAAAAGTTTCAGCTTTTCGATGAAAAACGAATCCAATTCGACACAAGCATTCGCGGTTATGATCCAAGTAAATGATTTGGAATTTAGCTATGGATCATCGGACTTCCAATTGCGAATTCCCGAGTTGTCGATTCACCAGCACGTCCGATGCAAACGCAGATTCATATTCCCATGGGCACAATGCCAGCCGTGAAAACCTTTCTCAATACGCTGAAGTGACTGACGAGAACTTGCGGACGTTTCACTTTCATGGGCAACCGGATACGTTTCCGTTAACAGCCATTATTGCGATTCCTGACTCCGAAAAATCCGAGTCGCTACTGATCGGAAAATATCTCTCGCCCGACGAACCCTATCAGATCATCCGTCCGGTGGAGGTAGTGGACGAGTTGATGCAGTTGATCGTTCGGCTTCGTCGACTCTTGGATTGGATCGCACAGCTATTGGCGGTTGCAACCCTTCTATTGGTCGGCTTGGTCGTCATGTTGTCAATTCGGTTGCGGGCGGGCGAAATTCGCACCTTGAAATTATTAGGTTGCAGTCGCGTTGCCATTGCGGGCATCGTGATTACTTCGTAGCTTTTTTGCTCGTCGTTTTCCTGATTGCAATCTCAGCATCGTTGATCTGTTTTGCCCCAGACGTGCTGCGGCCATTGTTGAAGTATTGCTCCAGTAACCTCGTCAAACGAGTGACCTCTTCGGGATACTTGGCATGCAGGTTTTTTGATTCAGCGAGGTCGGTGCTCAGGTCGTAGAGTTGAGTGACCGGCAAATCGTAGGCTTCAGGGCTGCCAGGAATGGGATCGCTCCAGCCTCCGGAGTCCGCGCAAAGTTCGAGCTTCCACTTGCCCTGCCGGATTGCGAACGAGCCGTTGATGGAATGATGCACGATCGCCTCATGCAGTGGGGCATTGTCGGTGCCGAGCAGTGCGGGCAAGATGCTGACGCTGTCTTCTCCTGCGTTGTCCGGAAGCTGCGCACCGAGAATGTCGGCACACGTGGCCATCAAGTCGGCCTGCAATATTGTCTGATCGCTACGGCTGCCTGCCTTGATCCGCTCAGGCCATCGCACCAGGAAAGGAATACGGTGTCCGCCGTCGAAGATGTCTGCCTTGGAACCGCGAAGGTCAGCGCTTGGGTAGTGGCCTTTCGACTGCATCTCAGGGATGTTCGCCGCTTTGGAGCAGCCGTTGTCGCTGGTGAATATCAAGAGCGTATTGTTGGCAACGCCGGCTTCTTCCAATGCGGCCATGACTTCCCCGACGGCCCAGTCCGTCTCCATGACGAAGTCGCCGTATTTGCCGATACTGCTTTTGCCCTGCCAGTCTTTGGATGGCAGGATGGGTGTGTGCGGCGATGCCAAAGGTAGGTAGAGAAAGAAAGGCTTGCCGGTTTTCGCTTGCGTACTAACGAACTCGACTGCTTTCCTGGTTAGCGTTGGTAGCACATCGACCGCTTCGAAGTTCGCCGCAGCTGGACCAGAACGAAGCCATACTTTGGTCGTCGTCAACGGCTCGGTGAATCGGTTGTTTTCGACGAACGCGTACGGGGGCATGTCCAGCGATGCGGATATGCCGAAATAACTGTCAAACCCGCGCGTGGTCGGTCCGTCGGTGATGACGGGAGACGGTTCTCCCTCAGGCAGTCCCATACCGAGATGCCATTTGCCGATGCACGTGGAGGTGTAACCTTGCTGTTTCAACAACGCCGGGACCGTCAATCGGTCGGCTGCAATCAAAGGCTTGTCGTAGCCCAGCAAGACAGACGATTGCAGACGAGTGCGCCAGTTGTATCGCCCAGTCAGAATACTGTAGCGAGTCGGTGTGCAGACCGATGAACTGGAGTGCGCATCGGTAAAGATCATCCCTTGCGAAGCCAGTTTGTCGATTTGTGGCGTGGCAATCTTGCATCGCTGCGGATTCAAGCACTGCACATCACCGTAGCCAAGATCGTCTGCGAGAATAAAGACAATGTTAGGCTTCGCCGCATCGGCAGCGCGGAGCGAAGCAATCGGAATGAATTGCAATGCGGTAAACATTGCGACGAAGTGTTTCCAGCTCATTTAGTTTTTTCTCGATTATCTTGATTTTTGGTGAGGTGTTTATGATACTACCCGACGATCGAATCGAACGGTGTGTTCGACTAGTTGGGAGATGATCCCATGATGGTACGCACTATTTCTATCTCAAGAACCCAGGTAATAACGGGGAGTAGGGCGGCGAGAACGATCAATCGAACCGGATCTGATTTTTTCCCCATCGCCTGCTAACGTCCAGTCGCTCAATGACGAGTAAGTTAAGAATTTATGCGTTTAGGCAATCCTCGCCGCACACTCTTGCGGGTTTTTTTACGAACATACCACCAAATCACAACAACGCCGGCAATGCCTAGCAAAGTCGTCGTGCCGTTCACAATCCATGCCGTCGCCCATTCGCGATCGTTCCCGTCTTTGCCAATACGTTCGTACTTGTCGATCATGACTAACGGCGAGATCTGACGCTTATTCTCGCCGAGCGATTGCGTGATTTCTTTGGTCTTGTAACTCCAAAATCGATAGAACCAACCGGACGCTTGTAACTTGATTCTTGGATACCAAACCGATTCTTCCTCGGTCTTGATTTGCGTTCCATCGTTCTTTGTTTGCCCTCCACCGATTAACCAATCCGGCAAGTCAATCGATACGCAAGTGACTGGGTACTCTTTGTAATAAACCACAGGATCCGTTTCGGATTTGATCTCGTAGGAGCGATTGCCAATATCGGCCATCGCGTCCAATTGATAATACCGACCGGTCCCGAGGATGGAGACCAGCGACGGATCCACCACCGGAACGCGTGTGATCCTAACGACACGCAGTTGCAGCTCGGTTCGTTCTAGCAGCGGTCGTAACCTTTGTTTGCTCGAATGCCCCAAGGTTTTGATCAAGTCGTTGGCCGATCGAACAAGAGCCGGCTTTGGTTCTGTTTGGGAATCTGGCTTGGAGCCGGATGTGTATGGGCTTTGTTTGGCCACTCGCAACAACTGGTGGAATGGCTCGGATTCGATGGTCGACAATGGTTTTATGGGTTCTACCTGCAAACTTTGCACCGAGTCATTCCAAGCCAGATCCCAACCATTCCTTAAAAGGAATTGTTCCTTGTCGTTCAATGGGGGAAACGCTTCGTCAATGATCCGACCGACAGACTCAGTCGCAAGCTGAGGATCGAGTCGCCATTGAATCGATTTGGCCCAGACCCAAGTGCGCTCGTTGTTCTGCGTCGACAATCCGACCAAGCAGCAGGGTTGCTGAATCTCGTCGATCGGTGTTCCGTCAGGTTTCAGCCAAGCCTGCGGGACCGCTTGAGTCCATACGGTTACGACGGCTTCGCTCGGAGATGGTAATACCGAACAGCGAAACACAAATGGATCGCTTATACCCACTCCATCCGACGTGTTCACTGGCAGTCGCTCGATCGAAACAATTTGCGCGTACTTGCGAACAAGGGCACTGGACTCGGAGAGCGGCAACCACGACTCTTGGCTTGTCAACAATTCAACTTCTGGGGCCAAGCGTTGTAGCTCCAAGAGCGGCTTGGTCCATCGTGTGCCAACCACTTGTTCTGGCTCCCAACTCCAATCCGTCGATTCCATATTTTCAATCAAGCTTTGAAATCGCAGTCGCACCATGGACATCGGAGTTGCATAATCGACGGGCGCTCTCCAGACTGCATGCTCGCGCCGCGCCGCGCGAATCAAATCGAAATAGTCAGTGTTCACGATCCGTCCGGCGATTCCATTGGGGCCGACATATGCAGCTTGAATCAACGGGGCTACGTCGCTCCCCCGCTTCGAAGCATAGCCAATGCGTTTAAAGTAGAATCCGGCGATCACTACCGACGGTGACTCCTCAAGCTTGAGGCTTGGATCGATGCACGTCGGAGGAACGTAAACGCAAACGGGCTGATCGCCCCCACCATCCGGTCGCAGCCAAAGCACACGATAGGATGTGCTACCAAACCCAGGCTCAGTGACCAAACTATCATCACGGTCCACTCGAACGATTGTTCCCTGGCAACGCATCGGAGTGCCTCGCAACGCACTTGCATCCGAGCCAAATTGTCCAAATTCGATCCGTCGACAACTCGCCAAATTCAAGCTTCGATTCGAGACCCATTTTCGAAACTCGTCGATCCTTTGCCACGATCGAACGAAAGGAATACGCTCACCGGACTCCCACGGAGCGTTGTCAACGACCAGCTGCAATAGTTTCTTGTCCATCGCAATCTGCAACCCTCGAGCAACTGGGTTGGAATCGTCTGACGAAATGGTCGCATTCCAATCAGTGAACTGCTCTCGTCGCACAACCAGCCAATCCATAACAGCGGGAAGCGGCGACGATAACGGTGACGAGGCAGCGCGTGACGAGGTGGTGGGAG
>JBEBHM010001204.1:0-1896 GCA_040080875.1 Pirellula sp. | reverse complement strand
TGCAAAGCCATCGAGTCGTCCATCCCTTTCCAGGATCCCAGTATCGGTCGTAAGCCATCTCCTTGAACTTTTCTGTCGAGAATGTCTCGCCGTATGGAAAGCTGCCAGCTGTACCGGGGCCGTCCACCGTCGCGATGCGAATCCAGTCGCCAGCGTCAATGTGCTCCGCTCCATAGCCATTCCGCCGATCCAGCGAAACATACGTCATCACTTGGGCACGCTCATCCTCGAGATGGTAGTAACGCAATTGGCTACCTTCGCATTGGCTACGAGCAGGAACTCCAGGCAGCAGCAGCTTGCTCCACGTAGGAAGAGTGTATGGCTCGCGATAGACACTCGTGTACGCAATGTGTTGGTCCACCGAGCCTGGATCGCACGTTTTTTGGATCTCTGTCACACCGTCAGAGAATCCAAAATGAAACTCTTCGGGAACCAACGAGCAAGTCCAATCACGATCCTCGCCTTTATCAAAAAATGGAACGTACAACCTGCGTGCAAGATCTTGGAACGTTAAAACGTCTGCGAGGGACCATCCAGAGTCTTTGTCGATTTCGTCTGGAGCAACAGTCGAAGACGAACTAAGCCTCAGTCGCAGAATTGCAATTCCCGTATCGAAAATATACAACTCCTGACCGTGGCAATAGAGTCGGAGGTCGCTTGGCGAAACGGACTCCTTCAGATCCTTGAACGGCTTCAAGCAAAGAAACAACAACCTCTGAGTCACTTTGCTTAAGATCCGTAGGTTTCGGTTTGGAGATGACGCTCGGACCTCAGAGGGATTCTTATAAAGGAAATTGCGAACATGCGGATGGAAGTAGGCCCATTCACTGTATTTGATTGGGTCAAATGTCCCGGACATGGTTGGGCCATCTGGCAATTCCTTCCAATGACCATCCTTGCAGAATAGATCGACCCAATCCTTTAGTCGGTCCGATCCGTGGCCTGTCCCAGGTGCCTCATAATGTTCGGCAAGCTCATTTGCCGCCAATTCGATTGGCCAAAATAGATTCATGTCGCATCGACTTACGGCAAAGTCTTGGCTTGGAATGGAAGACATGTTGGGCTCTTGGGTTACCATTTTTTGCACGACAACATCGGTTATCGAATACTACTGCGCAGAGTGATGGCTTTTGCTCCGCAAAATCACACCTTCGCGGAGCGAAGGGCGACAATGGCACCAGGTCGCGCTGTAGTACTAACTAATCGCCTCCAAGCATAGTTGCAGAATTGAGTATTCCAAGGAGCGAGTAACAAAACCTTTGTCCTCCGTGGTAATCTCAGGGGAAATCCTGTTTCTTTCAACAAAACAATAGATTGCACAGAGTATTTGCAAATGAGAAACAAACCGATAGCGATGGTGTTCGATGTGGAGTCCATAGGACTGCACGGACAATCGTTTGCCGTAGCTTACATCGTGATTTCCAAAGAAGGAAAGGCTCTTGAAGAGGCCGTTTTTGCTTGTTCACCTGACATCGCAATTGGCAGTGCCCAAGATCGCGAATGGTGCCGCGCTAATATACCTCCACTCGAGAAAACGCATTCAAGTTTGCCAGAAATGCGAGATTCTTTCTGGGCGCGCTGGATCTTTTGGAAGCAAGAGGGAGCGGTACTCGTCGCAGAGGTTGCATGGCCAGTGGAAGCGAGATTCCTCGCCGCCTGTGTTGACGATGATCCTGAATCGCGCAGGTGGGAAGGTCCGCACCCCCTTGTCGATCTGACTTCACTTCAACTTCTCGAGCATGGCCCTCCTCTGAACAATAGACCGCGACTGCCCGAACATTTGCCAGAGCACCATCCGCTTGCAGACGCTCGACACTCCGTTGCCTTGTGGAATCAGTATTGAACTAAACCAAATGATGGCGCGCAATTCTAAGGTAGCGGAACGCGCCCAAGAAT
>JBEBHM010001203.1:0-1897 GCA_040080875.1 Pirellula sp. | reverse complement strand
GCATTGGTTGCGAGACAATAACTGGTTCAATCTGTATGGATGGTGGCCCGCCAACCGAAAACCACCCGTTGTTATTTTTTCATATGCTGGAATGGACGAGCTGGCCAGTCAGGGCCAAGACACGGATCGCGCCATTGCCAACGTCATGGTGACTGGTTTAGCGGGATTACTCGCAGACATGGATTCACACGACACCGGAGCCAAGAACTGTCCGCTATCGTTTAATGAGGATCGAGAATGGACTCATCTCGTGGGCAAACAAGCATTTGATCGAAAGTGTCGCGGCATGCTACAGAAGAAGATTCCAAATGAGTTGAACGCGCTCGAAGCACTGTTGCAAGCATTTTAAAAAGGTGAATCTGTTATGGTCAAAACAAAAGCCGCATCGTCGAACAAAAAAAAGGCCTCCAACGCAAAGAGTGTGAATGCGAAAGCAAAGAGTGCGATTGCAAAAAAGGGAGGCAAACCTACATCAACAAAAAAATCGTCGGATGCAGCCGCTTCGAAGATCAAAAAAAGTGGTTCACCTAAAAAGTCGTCTAGCTCGGATGAACTTGGCCCTGTTTCCCTCGAGGAAGCGAGGAAGATTCTAAGGCCAACTGCTTCAAAAAAGAAGCGACGGTCAGTTGCTTCGCCAACGGGTTCTGCGGAGCCACTTTCAAAGACAGTGACACCGGCCACCGTTGGCAAAGCTCGAGCCAACCTCGAAGAACAAACCCGTTTGGAGAATGCTCGCCGTGTACGAGAGTATATGCAGCTCATGACATTGATGAAGCAACGTGGAGTTAAGAAACCGAGCGCCGTGAAGGCTGGGCCAGTAAAGAAAAAGGCGCCGGGTCCGCCGGCACCCGGTATCACGCCGCTCCAAGTTTTTGCCGAAGGAGACTCTTGGTTCCACTATCCCTCTCCATCTTTCGGTGGAGGTGTCATTCCACGTTTGGAAAACTTACTGGGAGTTCCGATCCTCAGTCTTGCTAAAGCAGGGGATGAAGTTCGTTCGATGCTGGGAGTGACGGAGAGACAGATTATCGAGAAACACCTGCGAGATGGTAGTCCAGCCGGAGGTTCATGGGACGCGATGTTGTTCTCGGGTGGAGGAAACGACATTGTTGGCGACCCCATGGCATTATGGATCCGTGACTTCGACCCGGCGGTCCAGCCTAGCGACTTGGTCCACTCGTCCAGATTTGAAACCGCATTGGGATTGGTTCGGGCCGGCTACGAAGACCTTATCGCGATGCGAAACAAGCTGAGCCCAACGACTCATTTGATCTTTCACGCTTACGATTTCGCCATACCTGACGGTCGAGGTGTTTGCAACAATGGTCCTTGGATGAAACCAGCCTTTGATGTGAGAAAATTCCCAGATAGAAATTCTGCGTTTGAAGTGGTCAAAGAGATGCTAAAACGATTCGCATCGACGCTCGAAACATTGTCCCAAACAAACAGCGACATCACGTTGATCAATGCACAAGGAACATTAAAGCCACAGACGAGTTCGTGGCATAATGAACTTCACCCTTCGAGCGAAGGATTTCAAAAGATGGCCAAAATCTTTCGCGATCAATTGAAAGCACTCTTTCCAACGAAAGTGCCATAAAATTCGCAACGTACCGTCTTGAGCATAGGCGCATCGGATTGTTATCTTCGTCTTGCAATCCATTGATCCGGTTCTTGCGATGGATGCATGACACCGAAAACCAGGACTTCTTCCAGTGTCAGATCGTACAATATCAAATGAGGGAATCGATGAATGGGCCAGTAACGAAAGCCATAGTGAATACTGGGCCGTCGCTCAGGATCGCCAAGCAATTCGTCAATACCACATTCAATCCTGAGTGTGAAGTCGACCCCCAGGCCGATTGTTTTGGCTTCGTACCAATCAGCGGATCGCAAT
>JBEBHM010000436.1:0-7317 GCA_040080875.1 Pirellula sp. | reverse complement strand
CGCCACAATCGTGGGTCTGTTGGCAACGGAGTTGTTTTTGCGAAAGCGCGCTGGACTTGCGTAGTGAACTGCGATGAATCATTTGACAGCCCTGAAAACGAATTCCTCTCCGAAAATCAAATCTCCACGGCATCGTGTTCAACGCTTTCTCAAGGACTATTCCAAGCGAAACGCGACGATTCAGTGCTTGCGTGGACTATGTTCACTCGTCGCTTTGCTATTCCTCCTGATATCGCTGGTCATGATCGTGGATGCGCTGCGTTGGATCAGCGACGAATGGCGTTGGATCGTTGTTTCCTGCTGCTATCTTGGGGCAGTGATCGTAGGCTGGTATTGCGGCATCAAGTCGGCTTGGCTTCCGGTATCACGAATGGATGCAGCCAACAACATCGAGTCGGCCCGTCCAGCGTTCCGCGAAAGTCTCATCAGCAGCATCGAATTGCGAGCGGACGACGGCTCTATTCCCCACGGCTCGCCTGCGTTTGTACGACGAATCGAGCAGGACGTAGCCCATGAACTTGGATACCTCGACATCCGAGACTTGCTACCCTGGACTGCAGCATCGCGTTGGCTTGGACTGTGTTGTTTGCTTTGGACCGGTTTGCTCATGCTGCATGTACTGTTTCCAAATTGGAGTTTGCCCGCGCGCTTTGCGAGAGCCACGATTCCATTTGTCGACATTGAACGACCAACCCATATTAGACTGGTCGTCGTCGAACCCCTGAGCAATGCCTTGTCCGTTCCTTCAGGACAAACAATTCGATTTGTTGTGGAAGTCTTAGGGGGATCGGCAACGGAAGCAATTTTGGAACTTCACCAAGATTCCCAAACCGGTCGTCCGTCTCCCGGAGAAACTCGCTCACTCAAAATGATGCCTGAGGGGAAAGAACCACTGCGATTTTCGATTTCGGCTAGCGTCGGCGAAGAACCTACGCGCTTTCGAATGGTCGCAGGTGACGGACGCACTCCTTTCTACACCATCACCCCGATCTTGCGGCCAAAACCGTTGAAATTCAACGCCGTGATCATCCCCCCAACCTACAGCAAACTCGAATCTTCGAAACACACCAGCTTGCGCGGCGACATGAAATTGCTCGCCGGAAGCACCGTCCATCTTGAGGTGGAAACGAACACAAAACTTGAACATGGTGCGATTCTCATCGACCGCGAGGGCTTGGACTCACGCGAAAAGTTGGATATGGCACCCGTCTCGAAGAGTCAGCCAGAGACTGACTCTTCAGCCTCACAGCCCGTTTCGCCACGCTACCAAGTGGCCTTTCCAGTCGATGAAGACCTTAGATATCAACTAAAGCTCGTGTCCAATTCGTACACAAGTCCGCCTCGCAAGCAAGCGACCGATTCGTACACAAGCCCGCCGCGCAAGCAAGTGACCGATCTTGCGTATCAAAGCATCCCGATCGAGAATAGTTACAGTCCGCAATATCGAGTCGAAGCGCGCTTGGACAATGCCCCTCACGTTGCGTGGGTCGATTCCGAAGATACTCTCTGGCGTACGATCCCGCAGAACAATGAAAACTTTATCGTTGCTCCGGGCGAAGTCATCACGCTGTCCGCAAGCTTGAGCGACGAAATGCCCGTCGATCAGTGCCATCAAGAAATCTCTATCAACCAAGGTGCATGGCATCACGTTCCTGTCCAAATTCGTTGGAACAGTTCTGAAATCCAACGACCATCAAACCAAGACGATGGGATCGATACTCAGACACGTTACGAGGCCAGATCGTCTTGGAAATGGGATCTTGGAAGTACCAAAGTGCAGAGCGGCGACATCCTAGCGGTCCGGCTTGTGGCCCTGGATCGAATAGGAAACCAAACGGTATCTTCTGAAATAAGGCTGAATGTCGCGCACTCCAATCTGGATCGGGACCGACACCGCAGCCTATACCAACGCTCGGATTTGGTACGAACACTCAGGGCACTTGCCGACGAATTGGGGAACAACCATGAAAGATTTCTGCTACTCCTGGAACGCGTTCGCAAATCAGACACGTTGGGCAAAACCAAATCGAATCCTATCTCTGAAATTCGCGACTTGAGTCAATCCCTCGAGGCCCGCGCACAAGCTGTTCGCAGCCGAGGTTTGGAAACCATGATGCACCTTGCTCGATGTGCAAACCAGAGCGAGTTGGAATTGATCTTGTGGTCCATCGCGTCGATCGAAAAGGAACTCATGAGCGAGCTTGCACATAGATGCTCGACTATTTCCGAACCGTCGTTGGCGAACGACGATCTAGAAAAAGCCATCCAAGGTATGACCGCAACCTATGACAAGGCCAGCACTCATTCCAAGAAAACGCTCGAAATATACCTCC
This sequence comes from Pirellula sp., assembly GCA_040080875.1. Taxonomy (GTDB): domain Bacteria; phylum Planctomycetota; class Planctomycetia; order Pirellulales; family Pirellulaceae; genus JBKCUI01. Next base: position 4,984 of record JBEBHM010000436.1, on the reverse strand, counting down.
AATTCGTTGGCGCTGAGTTCCAGGCGGCTTTAACTATGGAGTTAACCGGATTGAGAGATCACTGGAAGGACACTTTGTTTCGAAATCCTGATACGACCTTCGAGGCGCTCGTTCGATCCCACCAAATTGCTGAACTGTTTTTAGAGAGCGCTACGAAGCTTTCGGATGATATGCAAAACAATATCCCAAGTTCGGTCCGTCCTCGGTTGGACGAACTGCATCGATGGATCGATCGAATACGCATGGAAACCGGAGAATTGGTCCAAGCGACTGAAACTCCTCAATTGTTGGAACAACTCCGTAACCGTATGGAACGCAGCATGAACGAGCTTCGCACCATGCGATCCGGAATAGGAGGAGCCGGGTTTATTTGGTCCACCATCGACGGTCGGAAAGAGCTCCTCAAAATGTCTGGGCTGCTCTCTACACGACTCGACGCAACGATCAAACAATGGAACAGCATCCAAGCGACCAAGGATAACTCGGGCGATTCCCCCTCGTCCCAAGTCGAAAAACTTCGAGGCTTCCTCGCGGAGATCGTGGGGCCGCGATCTGCAGCGATCGAACAGCTGCTCATTCGAAGAGATGTTCACCAACGCAGGCTGATCTCCGACAGCATGTACACCCATGATACCGGAATGGCGTTTCGAGCATGGACCAGCGTGCTGGAACGCTGCATGTCGGACACTGGTGTTGCTGCAACTAGTGATGCCGCGCTGCACTTGGGGCAGTTGCGTGAGATTGCAGCGGCCTTTCGTATCCTCGAGTCTTATCATGAAACCGCAGATGCAAAAATTGCACTTGAATCGCTTCGGTCGTTGGAACAGTACGAGTGGAATAGCCTCAATGGCCAGCTGTTTCATGTCCAACAGTGGGATGGTGTGATACACCGCGTTGAGTCGGCTCTAACGTGGATGCAGCAAACCATTCTTGCAGCCGACATCGCCGGCCGTTTCACGGCGCTTCGAAACAGTGAAATAGTCCAGGTCATCGCCAAAAAGCTTAATGCGAGAAAGGATCCAAACAATCAATACGAAGCGAGTGCCGCCGACGAAATCCAGGAGTTGCTTACCCAGTGGTACCAAGCCGATGCACACGCTAAGCCACTGTTGGATGCAGCCCGGGAAGTGTTGACCAAGTACGCTCCCTCAGTCTCCGAGCTTGCAAACATAGCCTCCGTAGCCACCCGCGAACTGCGCTCGCTCAACGAAGAGATCCAGTCGTCCATCGACATCACAAAACCTTTGTCCTCGATCGATGCAAAAGAGTTGGCAAGACAGACGGCGTCCATGCAACGCAAGCAACTGAAAGCAGCCGCAAGAACGTCGCAATTGCAGGACGCTCTTATCGAGCTTGCCCATAAGCAGGACTTGCTGAGCGATACGGAGAGAGGCATTTCGAAAGATAGCGACAACGCTCTCCGACTCATCGATGCAACCACATGGCCCATGACGCAGTCCATCGCACTGGCGATGAATTCGATCGATGCTTTATTGGAGCCAGACCGCAATCCTGCGGACACGGTAGGCCAACCATTGCCGAGTTCTTTGTCCGACATTCATGACAACCTCGGCGAGGCGGCTCGTCTCGAACTTGCGGTGGTGAATTCGTTGGATGAAATTGCTAAACACTTCGCTCGTACTGACGCACCGAACGACTCCAACACGATAACCGACGACAAATCTGCTCCATCGCGAGCAGCTCTGCAGCAGATCGCAGAACAAGCCACAGAGCAGCTCGATGAAAACTCGGACTCCATTCCATTGTCGGACCAATCTGAGGAGTATGCCGAAGCGGAGCGACTCGCCGCCTTGGCCGAAACGGATCCAAGCGAATTGCTGAACCAACTCGAAAAGGAACTCAAGTCCAACGAAGCAATGCAAGACGAACTTTCCAATATCTCCCTTGCCAATGCAGCGTCCATTGCTGCCGAATTGCGAAATGCTGCCGAAGGAGAGCGATCGATTGATAATCAAATCGAAAATTCGGACCCAGTCAATGTAGGTGAAAAGAGGGTTCTGATGGATCAAATGCGTTTGCTGAGCGATCAAGTCGACCGAATCACCTCCAGAGCCATCGCCCGAGCCTCGCAGATATCCGGCCGTCAAGTGAGGACCCTCGAGTCAGCTATGCTGGGCGATGTTGCGGCGCAATTGCGAGCCGCAGCCTCGGCTGCAAAGCAGCTGACGGAACAGACTGCGATCTCGGAAATCCAATCACGGATGGATGACCTGGCAAAACAATTGACAGAAAGTCAGCAGAAGATCGCGCAGGAATTGGCCAGCATGAAGCCGTTAACGGATCGGTACTCTGCAAAGGACGAACAGCACCGACAGAATATTCGTAGTGAAATGCGCAATTTGCAAAATCAAATTCGCGACGATATCCAAAAACAATCGCGAGATATTGTGCAGGAAGCCAGAGTCCGATTGAACCAAGCCAAGGCCCGAGAGGAACAACACAGCTCGCAGCTGAGTAAGCTCGAACGACAATTGGCGGCAACCCAGCTCAACGCACAACAATTCCCTAGCGATAGGAAAGCCAGAAACCGCGTGCTCGTTGCAATCGCTGAAGCGGAACAGGCGATGGCTCGTAAACTAGCCTCTGAGCGAATTCTTAAAAATGCGGTAAGCATGGAGCAATTGGCGGATACACATCGGCGCAATCTAGAAGCTATGGACAAGGCGGATGTAGATCGCCCAAACCCCTTTGCCGCTGCAGAGAGCGAACAGTTGAATATCGCGAACGATCAAATTGCAGAATGGATCGAAAGAGCTAATCTCATACGGACCGAGCTGAGCCGTTGGCAGGCCGCGCGTGCATCGTCCGCTTCACTCGCCGCTCAGAAACCTCGACAACTCGAGGTGCAGGAAACTGTTTCTCAAGGCTCCAGCTCGTTGGCTCGAAGCGCTCGGCATGAGCAGCGATTGGGAAATAACGCCGGCGCCGAAACTCTATTTCAAATTGTCCGACGAATTGAGCAGGCCAGCACGCAATCGATTGCGCCTATCGCTAATCAAATTTCGAATGCAGAGGCGGAAACGCTTCAACAAGAAGAAATTCAAAAACAACGAGTTCTATCAGCCAACTTAGAAAGTCCGTTCCAAAGGCCGTCTACTCGGCCGCTACAAGATCGACTTGCGAACGCTGCGCAGATTCTGTCTGGTCTGGCCGTACAGCTGGAGGAGTCGGTTGGCCTTGCCGCAAAGAAAAACGAACAAGCCATTCGCAATGACTCCGCGCAAACGCCATCTCAACCGGAATCGGACCGTGTCGAATCTCGCAACAAAGCTAGACTTTTGGACGAGCTCGACAGAGAGTTGAACGACGGATCGAATAATAGCCAACAGCAGCAAGCAGGAAGCAAAAAGGACGACAGTCCGCAGGGCACATCCTCCGGCCGTGAGAACACCAGCTCGAACAAGAATTCGAGCGACTCAGATCAGGATGACCGAAGCGGAACTGGACGACCGTTCAAGGATTCGGTACGACAATCAGCCAAACGGCTTTCCGGCGGCATGAACCAAGATCGTCTTAACCAAAAGACCGCCATGCAAGAGAAGCAAGCCAACGCGCGCAAAGACTTGGATGTATCCCAGGCGCAACAATCGGGACGAGGAATGGCTCAAACACAGGCCGGTCCACAGGCCAATTCGTTTATGCTACCGGGTCGCTCGGACGAGTTGTTACAGGAATGGGGCAAGCTTCGCACGCAGCGAGCAGAAGATGTGATCGAGGGGAAACGCGAAGTTTACGATCCCGAATTTGCGGAAGCGATCAAGGCGTACTATCGATCGATGGGAACGAAGTGATTTTTTGAACTGCAATTCAGGCACAGCATGATTCGCTACAATGCAAATGTGGCATGGATTGAATGTGCCCATGCAATGCATTGAGCATGAGGCGCTAGCCGAGCCACGCTACTGGAAGTCGGCTTGCGCCTCAGGCTCAGAAGGCTCCCGACTAAATTCAATCGTACAAGTCGAAACAATTCAAGTTAACGATCCATTCTAAACTTTCATCTTTCCGGAGTATCCTTTATGGACCAGCACGCAAACGCAATCGACCGACGTCGCTTTATAACCACCGGTGCCGCAACGGCGGCAACCGCCGCAGTTGTCGCAGCCAATACCAACTCGTCCAGCGCTTGGGGAGCGAATTCGCCGCATGACGACAAGCCAACGCCGATCGTGGTTCCACCTGAGGGCAAACAAATTCTTTTGTCGTGCAAGCTAGGGATGATCGCCAAGGAAGATGCTGGCAAAAAACTGACATTGGTGGAACGCTTAAAGTTGGCTGGCGCTGCTGGCTTTGATGGTGTCGATTTCGACGAAGCGGGACTGTATACCGTCGAACAAGCGAGGGCGGCAGTCTGGGAATCAGGTGTGTTCGCTCACAATGCGATCAATCATGCGCATTGGCAAAAGCGGCTTACCAGTCCCGATGAAGCGGACAGAGCTCAAGGAGTAGCCAACATAGAGCACTGCCTCAGGGTTTCCCATGCGATTGGAGGGAGCGCCGTTCTGATTGTGGTAGGACGAGGGGACGATGGAACCGCCGAACAAGTCGATCAAAGGGCGCAAAAGGAAATCAAGAAATTGATTCCGCTTGCTGCATCGTTGGGACAGGTAATATTGTTTGAGAACGTTTGGAACAAGATGCATTACGACCACGACAGTCCGCCGGAACAGACGCCCGATCGCTTCATTCAGTTTGTGGACAGCTTCAATAGCCCGTGGGTCGGCATGTACTATGACATCGGCAACCATTGGAAATATGGTCAACCGAGACAATGGCTGCAGGCTTTCAATCGACGTGCAGTGAAATTGGACGTCAAAGGCTTTAGTCGAGCCAAGAATAAGTTTGTCGACATTACCTCCGACGATGACGACTTGCCTTGGGGCGAGGTCCAAAAGGGGCTCAAAGAGATTGGGTTCACGGGTTGGACAACCGCAGAAGTTGGCGGTGGTGGATTAGAGCGCCT
>JBEBHM010001202.1:0-1898 GCA_040080875.1 Pirellula sp. | reverse complement strand
AATGTATCCGGTGCGATGGAAATGGATGATACGCGGCCACCGGCGGTCGCCGAAGGATTCTATCCATCGAATCCAGAAGCGCGTCGCCAACTCGTCGCGGAATTGAAATCGAATGTGCCTAAAGGAATTAAACCCAAACGCGCATTGGCGCTGATGACTCCGCATGCAGGGCTGCGATATAGCGGACAGATCGCGATGAATGTTTGGAGCAGTGTCGTGATTCCCAGCAAGATGATCGTGATCGGGCCAAAGCATACTGGCTACGGACGAGATTGGGCCATTTCGCCATCCAAGGACTGGGAACTACCTGGTGGAGAAAAGTGGAAGACCGACACGGAATTGGCCCAGAAAATTGCGTCGGGGGTCGAAGGCATGGAGCTCGATTTGGCCGCCCACGCCCGTGAACACGGCATAGAAATCCAATTGCCAATTCTCGAGGCCCTTACCGACGCCGATTCACGCCCCACCATGGTTCCGATCGTCATGAAGGGTGCGTCGCTTGACGAGATCATGCGAGCCGCCGAACAGCTCGCGAATGTGATTCGCGATTTGCGTGAGCAACCGCTGCTGGTCATCTCAAGCGACATGAACCACTACGCGCCCGAGCCTGAGAATCGACGCAAGGACAGACTGGCGATCGACGCGATGCTGACGGGTGATCCCAAGAAACTGGTGGACGTGTGCCAATCGGAATCCATCAGCATGTGTGGACTTGTTCCCGCAGCCTTGATCATGCAGACGCTTATCAATCTTGGCCAACCGTTCAAAGTCGAGGAGATCGGCTATGACAACAGCGGCAGCCGGAGCAACCCCGAACGTGTGGTTGGATACGCCGGCGTCGTGTTTAGAAAAGCATAGCAGTGCAACATGTGGCGGTTTTGCTCCGCAAAACCGGATGGTCGGCGTTTTGTAATGGTAGACTCAACGCCACTCTGCGCTGTAGTATAAACTAGCGTAGTGGAGGTTGTTAAACCTCCCAGATCGCAGGGATCTTTAACAAGATCCACTACCTTCGATCCCTAGTATAAGGACTGCCCACTCGCTAGGTTTATATTCGAGTGAATTTGACCGCATCCTGGATGTATTCCCTTGCAGGTGGCCCCAGTTAGCCCGAGGCCCAGATGCGAAGTAATGCTTCGAAAACTCCCCTTCTAAACTTTTATTGACATGATAAAAAACGCTGCCGAAATCGAAAGGCAATTCATGGATTCCGTAAGTCGGATCAAGAAAAGTACAACGTTCTCGATAGCTTTTCCGTGGACCCACAATCGGCTTCAAACGGATGGTACCTAAAATGTAGACTTGGTCCATTTGTCTAGCAGTTCCTTGATGGATTCTGTTCGGACTGAAAGGGGTAAGGATCGCCGGGGCCAATGTTTCCGTCGTTTTGATTCCGTTGAATCAACTTGATCCGTTCCTGAGCATATTCTATGGAAAGGAGTCCTTGCATAGGCTCTTTGTCCTTTCGAAAAGACCATCGCACCCGCCGTGGCGGCCAATGGTTTTCCGGTGACCGCCATCCAATGCTTCCCGTGCAGAGGTGGCTTCTGAGTGGTAACAGCAAGGTTGTTGAACTCCTGCCCCTTCAGCAAAGAGGTCGGAACGGAAAAGAAAAGGCATGCAATGGGGAGAAGGAACGGTCGAAACTTCATGGAAATGCAATCCTACCCATAGTGGGAGTTTGAGATCTGCGAATCAGCTTGCCCCTATTCTACAAGCTCTTGGATCCGTTGCGTGACTCTTTCGGACCTCCCGCTCTCGGTCAAGATTTGCTCCAAACCTCGATCGAGTTCACCGAGCGACAGTGACGTTCCATGCTCCCCACGAGTCTCACAAAATCAAGGCAGGGCCAATCGAAACGAGCAGCTCCGAGATCGACGATCGAAGAAAAGTTTTTT
>JBEBHM010001201.1:0-1899 GCA_040080875.1 Pirellula sp. | reverse complement strand
GGATGGCGATGGTTACTGGTATCTAACGATTCCCGCTTCAACCTCGAGCCAAGACAATATCAGCGGATCTTTTAACGTCGCGATTCAGTCAGATACGATCGGTGAGCCGATAGAGACGATTGAGCTTCGATTCGAAACGGTTGCCGGTGCCGGCACTTTGACAAACGCATCAGTTGGGCTACGAACCATTGACTATGGACAAGAGTTAGAGCAGCAATTTGAAGAAAACCCTGTAAATAATCCCTTTTTTCATAATTTTCGAATAATTGCTCTTCAGTATGCTCAACAAATTCCTGACGGTGCTGAATTGTCGGCATATCAGATTATTTCAATAAAAGCAAATGACATACCAGGACTAACCATTAGCGCGACGAACACTAAGTTGACCGAGTCGTCGGGAACTGTCTCTTTCACCGTCAGTGCAACGAATGCGGCCACAACCGACATTGTTGTTCCGATAACGTACAGTGGCACGGCGACATCAAAAGAGGGAGCATACGATTACACTAAAAAGACAAGCCCAGTGACGATTAAAGCTGGCAACACTTCGGGAACAGGCACCTTCCATGTCTCCAATGATTCGCTTTATGAGGATGCGGAAACGATCATTGTCAAAATTGGATCACCGACATCTGGAAATGCAAGCCTCAGTAATACAACGTCGGTTACTTTCAGGATTGCTGCCAACGACGCGCCACCGGCAAGCCCGCCAAAGACTGTAAAGTCGGGCGATGTGGCGGTTTGTACTTCGGGTTGCACAACGACGATTGTGGCTCCGTCCAACCCTGGACCGGCCGTCGTTGCCGAGCCTGTCGGCAATTATTCGGTCGGCCAAGCTGCACTTTATTTCCCGTCGGGATACATTTCGGGCGGCACGGCATTCTTTGATGCCAACAAAAACAGCGTTCTCGATTTCTTGGACTTAAACGGAAACGATACCCAAGACAGCAACGAACCCTCCGAAGTTTCAACAACCACTTCGCTGAGTGGCTTTGCGGGGCTTGAATTCAGTGCCGCCTTCGATCAGAACAACGACGGCTTTATCGACAGTAGCGAAGGTCAAATCGTGGTTGTTGGCGGTATTGATACGAGCATCGACCTTCCCTTGGTCGGAGCTTTGATCGGCCCGGCAGGTGTTTACGTTCCGACACCGTTGACTACGCTGATGGCTTCATTGGTGAATGAACATGGCTTCTCCGTGAGTGACGCTTCGGATCGTGTGCAAGAATCGCTCGGCCTGCCGATTCGCGACCTGCGAGTCTTCGATCACTTAGCTGCAACTCTGCGCGGCGATTCCGCTGGGCCGGAGATTTTCGCCGCAGAAGTTAAAGTCCAAGACACGATCGCGTCTGCCGGAACTTTCTTTGCCGCATTTCCAAACGCACCTACTTCGTTCGCGTTGGCGAACTTGGTCGCTTCCGAAATTGCATACAAAATGCTCGAACCGGACTCGAATGTTGACCTCAGCAATACGGCTGTGATCGAATCGATTCTGAATGCGGTTATCCAGCAAACCGGATTGATCGTCAATTTCAGCGTTGTCGCCGGTGCTGCTGAGATCATGGCAGCGAGCAATCAAGCCATCGATGCAGTCCCAGTAACTGTCGATGAACCTTATCTTTCAGAAGTCGCCCGTGTCCAAAAAGTATCTCAGACATCTACCTTAACTCATTTGGTTCAAGTTGCTCAAGGAACGGCAAGTATTGCTACGGTTGTCGCAGCGAACACCGGAACTGCTTTGACAAATCAAGTAAGTCTGGCAACCGTCGGCGACATTGTTCCGCCGGTCGCAGGAATTACCGACGCTCGAATCGTCGAGGGAAGTACCGGGCAACGTGAATTGGTATTTACTGTCGCTTTGTCGAAACCGTCGTCGGAACCGGTTTCGATCAGCTACTA
>JBEBHM010001200.1:0-1903 GCA_040080875.1 Pirellula sp. | reverse complement strand
AATCTGATGGACGCTGGCGACGCAGACACCCTTCGCGACGGATACAACTTTTTGCGAGGCGTGGAATCCGGAATTCGCTTAATGAATACGCTCGCTCGGCACGATTTACCCAGTTCGGAATACGAATTGTCACGTTTGGCCTACGTTCTTCAGATCGAAAATGGGCGCGAGTTGGAAATTCAATGTGATCGAATTCGATTGGAAACCAGAGCCCTCTACCAAAAGTACCTCCTTGATAACGGGAAATCATTCGATTAATTGAGCCTGAGGCGCTAGCCGATCGATCATAGGACTCGGCAAGCGCTTCAGGCTCAACACAAACCCAGCCAAATACTGCGACGAAAGAGGGAAGATCTCCTTGGGCTTCAGGATCTTCTGCAAGATCCACTACACAAAAATTTAGGCGTGAAGACGCACCAGCTTGCACAGTACGAATTGCCTAGTCGTTCCAACCTGAATTCCCGGTCGCGTTATCAACGGGTTTTGCACATGCTGCCACGCGCTCGAATCGCATGCACACGCTCGTTAGAGTTTTCCTAAGTGGCATGTCCTGATCGGTTTGCAATTCATTCATGCAAGTTCGTATCCGTTCTGGATTGGTAAAGGCGAATACGTGCTGTACTCTCTCTTCGGAACGGACGAGCTCTGCGATCGCACGGTGATCGAAGAGCGCGATGACGAATCAGAACTCTTGCAACGATTGCACATGACACCACCTCCAGCTTTTTTGTCACCTGTCGAAGTCACCCATGAAACGAACGTAGATTCCGGAGCGAGTGCGGTTGAGGAACTAGACCCTCAGTCGAAAACGGTTACGGAGCCATTTGTCGGACGTTGGAACACATTGGTCAGTCAAACCAATTGGGAGAAGGGCAGAATTATTTCCGAATGGCGGACCGCACTGATCTCCTCCGGTGCGAACCCCAGCGCGTTTAGCGACGACGTATGGAGCAAGCAAGTCGGTGCGGTCACGAGCCAGCACGTCGGCCGATTGCGTCGTGTTTTCGAACGATTTGGACAAGCTCAGACCAGTTTTCAAGGATTGTATTGGAGCCATTTCTTGGCTTGCATCGATTGGGATGATGCTGAAATGTGGCTGGAGGGGGCTTTGCGGAGCAAGTGGAGTATTTCGGAGATGCGCAAGATGCGTTGGGAAGCGACCGGAGGCGACCCAAAACATGCACCTCGGGATGAGGAACTCATCACCTCGGAGGTCGACGACGATTTCAACGCATTGAGCGCCGAAGCCGAGGTCGAAGATGATCGCGAGCGCAAGGATCGGATCGAAGCGGGCGGCCCCTATCCCGAAGGCCCCGACTTTGGTGACGAAGGGGGCGAGTCAAGTCGAGGAGATCGCGACTCGGACGACGAATCGGAATTCGAGAATCCACCCTTCGATTCCGACAAGGAGTTTACGAACCCCTTTGCATCCCTGCCGAGCTTGGCACCGGACGTGGCGGACGCCCTGGAACAGTTCAAGTTGTGTATCGTACGACATCGGTCTAGCCAATGGTCTGACATTTCGCAAACGACCATGTTGAGCGTACTGGACGCGTTGAAATCGTTCGCAGCCAGGTAGGCCGCCAGGTAGGCCTCGCCGAATAGACTCGCTCTGCGGTTTGTTAGGCTTGGATCGAGGGCGGGCGGTGGTGGGTGGTTGGGTGGTTTTTGGTAAAAGATGGTGGGTAAAAGATAAGGAGGAGTTCCGTTGTCGCTGAGCTAGTTCCCATCTTTTACCCCTCATTTTTTACCATTTTGATCTTTTCAGGTGCGACTACGAATTCGATCTAGAGGTAGCTTGCAAGCAAAAGGCGACGAGTCCGTTGGCGATGGCGGTGGCCAACAACGAGGCGAGCAACGCGAAGTAAAATCCAACGCCGCGACCGAGCAGCCCAGCCATCAA
>JBEBHM010001199.1:0-1904 GCA_040080875.1 Pirellula sp. | reverse complement strand
TCGCAATATCGGTCCCTCGTCAGCGCAGGCCAACCCGCGTACGGTAGCGAACTCAGCCCATGCCGACGGAGTCGAAGAGTTTGCGGTGCCTCTGCATTTTGATCGCATTCGGTCGATTCAGTTTTCGGACGATGGAAAGCAAATCACGTCGGTTGGCGAGGATCGACGAATCGTGCACTATGACTTGGCCCAGCGCAAAGCGACCGGCAAGACGGAGATCGGTGGGGGCAAATTGATGGGGCTCTGCCAGCTCGAGCCGAACCTATTCGCAATTGCCGGGAGTGACAACTCCATTCGAATCTTCAATGACATCGATCGAAACGTCTTGGTCAAACTCATTGGACATGATGGATCGGTGAGTGTTCTCAAGAAGACATCAACTCACATTATCTCGGGCAGTTTCGATACGACGATACGTGTCTGGGATATCCAGCATGCGTTGTCCCGTTCGAATCAACACGGCAAATACGTTCATCCCGTTGCCGCCCAGTTTGAGGACTCAGGCGCCGGAGATTTGATCAAGTAGGCTCATCCATTGTCAACCTTTACTCCAAAACTATCGTTCACTAACTAAGCCACCTGCGTTACGCGGAGGGAAGCCATCTTGTCCTGGAAAACACGCATTGATCAATGGACCAAAAATTTGATCGTGCGTTCGTTGACACGTGGCTCAGATTCGCGACGCTCCCAAAATCGCGTCGCCAAGATCATTCGAAATAATGTGAGATCACCCATGAAATCCGTGCGGCATTCACAAGTTGAGTCGCTTGAGGCACGTATTCTGTTCAATGTGGACCAGCTATGGGTCGGGGGTGTCTACGTCGAAGAGGATCAAGGAGATGATGAGCGCGGCGATTCCTTTTACGTCACTTTCCGCGGTGGTGCCGAAGGAACTCAGTTAACGCGGCTCGTTATTGACACCGACCAGAATGCGGCTGGATTCAGCAACGGTGACAACTTTTTCGATACGTTGGATGGCTTAGCCAGTCTTGGTGCCGATCACGCATTTCCGTTTCAAGTCGAATCGCTTGTTGCACGAAGCGCCAACGCTCGCGTGAGCGCCCAAGTTTCCGATGGGGGCATGCAACTGATTCTGACCTTCGAGAATTTCTTCGCTGGGGACAAAGTCAAATTCTCAGTCGACGTCGACGAGATTCAGCGATTCCGTGGCAATCCTACTCCCATTGTGATGAATCCTGATGTCGACCCGATCACATCGGGAGTCGAATTCGCAGACTCCAGGCTCAAGGCAACTTTTATTGCGCCGCGATTCGAGGACACTCAAGCGGAAGGCTTGTTCGTCAACGCGTATGATCCAGTCTTGACTCCTACGGGATTGGATTTGCCTACCGACGATAGGGCTGGTCTTCGCGACCGAACCGCTGGAGCTGCAGCGACAGCCGTTCAGATTCCAAAACCAATCGAATTGTCAGGGACCGTTTATGTCGACAATAATTTGAATCTGACTCAGGACGGCGGTGAGACAGGTATCCAAGGTGTTTCGCTGACACTTTTTCGACTGACAGGCACCGGGTACGTATCTACCGGCCACACCACCAACACCGATTCCATGGGTCGGTACCAATTTGGATTGGATCTAGGGCTAGCTCCGGGGACTTACCAAATACGGGAAACGCAACCCGCGGGGTTTCTGAGTGTTGGGGCTGTGCCAGGACTTTTGGATGGGCAAGGGCCGTTGGGGCAGACGGTTGCCAATGACAAAGATGTCCTAACTGCCATCGAGATTCTGCAAGGGGACAGCCGAGGAACCAAGCTGGACTTTGCCGAAGCTCAACCTGTCCAACTATGCGGATTCGTTTACCGAGATAACAACGATAACGGCCTTCGCGAATCAGGCGAGTCAGGCATCGGCGGTGTCGAGATCCAAATCACTTCAATCGAAA
>JBEBHM010000435.1:0-7347 GCA_040080875.1 Pirellula sp. | reverse complement strand
ATGCTTGTCTGTTTGACATGTTCCAACGCATAGCGAGTCACTGCAGCCTTCAACGTCCAATCGTTCTGGTACTCAAATGCACGGACTGCATCCGCATGAGATACGCCGGGCATCAAATCGTAGCGAGGGTCGATGGGGCGCAAGCCACTAGTTCCCTCCATGCTTTGGACGTCGAGCGAGTCGCGCCGGTTGATGACCACTTGCCCCCATGACTGATTGCTATTGCGAGGAATTAGACGCGGAACGTCAAACTCAACCCGTTTGCCAATTTCGAGTCCCTCGAGTTTTTTTGTCCAAGCCAACTGGACCGTTCGGTTACCGATCCAGGGTGTATCGGCCGATAGCTCCCAAGCCACATATCCCACTCCGACGTCGGACGGGGGTGGCGTAATCGCGCTCTCACGGACTCCTGACGTTTCAATGCGGATGTCGCGTATGAGCGTTTCAGGGACATCGATCCGAAGCGTCGAAACGCTGCTGTATTGAACCTTGGTAAAGAGTGTCGACATAAATCGAATCGAACCAGGCTCTACCAAAGCGTGCATCAATTGGCGCACCGTCACAAACGGTCGTCGACGTTCGACATCCAGCGACACTTTGACGGGCTCGATCGCGTGCGCAAACGCGAACGCTTCGGCTGCGTCTGGGTAACGTTCCCGCCTCGACGATGGCCACGCGTTACGCGATTCAGGACTTACATTTTCGCTTAGTCCAGCTTTTTCGGTTGGGTTGATCCGAAGACTCTCCGGGGCATGGATCGTTATCAATCCATCGAGCCATTGAATGTAGTCCCCGACGGCGCGAGGAATTGGGATAGCGATATTGCTGGCGTTGCCGGTCGGCGTTACCAAATTATCGTCAGCCATCTTTTTGCGAAGATGAATACGAGTGCCGACGTTGCCGATCGCTCGTCGACTGAGGCTAACGACCAAACGATCCTCGTTCGCATTGGAGAATCGATATGCATCGATGGCTGCGGCCTCTAGATTCGCTCCACCTTGGCCGGACACTTGAAGAAGTTCATAGTCCGGTGGAATCTCGAATTCCAATTGAAATATTCCGGCGTTTTCGATCTTGTGCGCCGTGGATAATTCAATGTTGATCGATTGAGGTTCAACGACGACTTCCGCTCGCTGATTCACGCGAATGGTGGGCAAGATCTTGGCCAGTTTGAAACTGGATTCGTAGGGCACCGAGGTGAATCGAAACGCAAAATTCCAAGGTTCCTTTCGCCATGCCTGCGGCAATTCGTTAGGATCGACCTGCATCAGCCCTTTGCGATCGATAGGCTCAGCTCGCATTCCAGGCGCTATGCGAACCGCGATAACTCCTTGTTGCCGATTTGCATCCAGGCAAATCAATGGCTGCACGATGGCGAGCGCATCGGGCTTACCTTCTAAAACGGATTCCAGTTCAATGACCAAGTTTTGCGATTGACGAGCAACCTCAAAAAGTTCGACCATCAACTTTTGACCAGGGTTCTTGAAATCGTCGCTGGGTTCAACGGACCATTTTCGTACATTCGAATCAAACACGTTAATGACGCGTTGATTTGCAGGAATGGACACGGCGATCTGGCCGAGTTCCGCGCGTTCGACGGTGTAGGTAAGTTGCGTGGTTGTCCTCATGATGCCGTCTTCGATGAGAATTCGATTTTGCGATTGAACGCTTGAGAGAGCCGACATCCCAGTGGCGCCTTCGGATTTGGGTACCCATCGAATTCGAACAGTGGGTGCAGCCCCAACGAACGCCATGACTTCGGTCACGTTGTTGGGCGTTTCGGAGCTACGGTCGGATTGCGCGGTTGCCAGCATGGGCTCGACATGAACTTTGACACCTACCTCGGGAATTCGAATCCGCCATTGATTGAGTGGAGCCTGGGGAGGCATGATAGAGACGCTGTTTTGGCCGGGCGTTTTTTCGAATGCTTTGGCGTAGACCAAATCGATTTGTTTGGAGACAGGATTGGCGTCTAGGTTTTGGACGAGCAACGAGTAGCCGGAATTCAGATCATGGAGGATGCGTGCCGGTTGCCCTTCGATTTGCGCCGTTTGGATCGCAGCGTCGTTGAGCCCGAGTGGGATTTTTAGCCAACCCGAACGAAACAGTTCAACGGACAATTTGGCTCGAACGACCATGACATCGCTCTCAAAACTTGCAGTATTATCAGCGGACACTAGAACAGCATCGACAGGCGGAATGGCGGTCGCAGGCAAGCGATTGGATGCGCGCGCTTCTTGCCACAACTTTTGGAACTGTTCGTAGGGGAGGAACACGCCTCGCCCCTCGCGTTCGAAAACATCACGCAGCTTTTCGTATGGAATGTAAATCGTCTGCTCGTTGGGTGAACGAACCTCGTCCTGAGCAGTGATCGAGTGGGGCACGCAAAAGAGCATCGCAATAAAAACGCTCCGAGCAATAGAAACTAGCCAAGTGCCGAACCTCGCAAGATCGTGGAACGAGTGGAAAAGGACAGGGAGTTTCGCGAAAAACATGGGGAATTCCCGTCATCATGGATTGGAAGAGGTATATGCGAATAGCATCTCAGGGTCACGCATTCACAGCGGAACGCCTTGAGGCTGTTTTCATGCAATACATCCTAGACGATGGAACACTATGAGCGGTTTCATAATTTTGGTAAGTAATTTGTAAGAATTGCTGATAGCGACAGGAAAGCTATCGCTCGGAGGGACGACAGATCACCGAGACGCACGATGCCAACCTAACTATTGATGAAACCGAAGCTGTCGTAATTTGAGCCTAGGATCGGCGTGGGGTCGACTTTCAACCACTCCTTTAATATAGTTGCATAGACTCGCCGAAAGTCCGTCGTGTGCTCCGGCGCATTGTCCGTCAATCGCATTAAGTCGGGATGCTTGCCATATACGCCACCGCGCACGTTCTTGCCGGCCAGGAACACAGGTCCCGCTGTTCCATGGTCCGCACGCGAGAACGGGCCTGATCGAGCAATGCACGAATACGTTGCTCGAGACCTGTTCGATGAGCCATTGCCATCGCGGGGGGGATGGCAAACCGCGTGTAGGAACGAGCAATCGTCACTAGTTGCTCAGCGTAGCTGCTGGGACGTTGGCCAGCCATGATAACGCAGTCATCGCACGCAAGCTCACGCTCGACCCTAAGCCGCCGCTGTGCATACCAAACCATCGGATGAAACCAATACACCGCGCAGGCAATGCGACAGAGGGATTGATACAACACATCCCAACGTTGGATATGAGCCAACTCGTGCAGGAGCACAACTCGCCATGATTCTTGCCCCCACCCACGCCAGACGCTGGGCAACAGGATTACGGGACGAAAAATTCCCCACGTCATAGGCACCACGGGCAAAACCGTTTCGATAACTTCTACCCGCCGATCGATGCCTAGCCGGCGGCATTCCGCTTGAACAGCATCGATCAAAGCGGGATCCTGAACCGCACGGGCCTGCCTTCGCAGCTTGTGGTTCGTGCGAATTCCCAAGAACAATGGAAACAGCACGATCGTGCACCCCAAAAGCCATATACATCCCAACCACACCCCTGAGGTTTCTTGGAACAACGAACCAGATCGGACGAACGTCAGCAGACGTTCAAGGATCGTTGTTGGTTGCACGGATGACGCACCCGCAGAATTTAAAGTATTTTCTGTCGCATGGATTTCCGAATCGCCGAGCACCTGGCTGTTAACATGGAACTGAGACACGTCGCTTGCCAAGGGGACGGGAGGGAGAATCGTTGGCAAAGTGGCCGCATCCCGTGCATGGAACGGTTGTGGAGAATCCCGCTGACTGTTGCGGTTCTGCAAGTCAACTACAGTCGGAACACTTCTTCCTGACAACACGGAACCAATCGGAATTCGAAACTGAGGAAGACACCAAACCAAGAATGGCAAGACGATCATGGCAGCGCAAGTGATGCTCCATAATCGATGCCGGATTGCGGCGGAACTACGAGGAAGCGCCAGGTCCAACGTGGCCGCAAATGCCAACAAAAACGTCACTTTCCAAAGACAATCGATAGCAAAAGGTACAGCGAACATGTTAGCGACCCACGAGTACCGCTGATGGCTGAGTACGAGTACGAAAATCAAGGGAATGTCATCAAAGAATCCTATCGGATCCAGGCGATCCGCAACAAGTGTCTTCTTGTTCCGTGGTTTACGAGTCTTCCGTGGTCACTCACATGCCGTCGGCAAATTCGCTCTCTTGCGATTGGTCAAGACAAGTACTAGCACAGCCATCGAAGTAGCTGCTTTATTTTAGAGTGGCTTGCGTCTCAACCAGCCCAACGGATGATGTGTGATCAGGAATTTTTCACAGCGTTGATGGTCCACTTCAAATTCCGGGTGGTGAGGCAGGAATTCATGAATGGCAACCAAAG
This sequence comes from Pirellula sp., assembly GCA_040080875.1. GTDB lineage: Bacteria > Planctomycetota > Planctomycetia > Pirellulales > Pirellulaceae > JBKCUI01. Next base: position 2,965 of record JBEBHM010000435.1, on the reverse strand, counting down.
GCCCCGGTGGTGCCATGAGAGGCTCCAACACATCCGCTACACCATCCTGAACCAACATAAAGCTGCCTGGCGTAACGAGAGGGCTGTAGAGTTTCATTTCCTGCGCTACGTGCTTGGCCGAATGATCGCTATCGAGGATCACCATGATAGGCCCTTCCGTTTTGGCCACCTCCTGTTGAATCACCTCGAAGATTTCAGGGGCAGTGGAACTTCCCAACAAAAACTGGATCCGTGGATGCTTGATGGAATGCATGCTCTGCACGTCAATGGTGACGATCCGTCCATGGTCCATCAGGTCAAAAAGGTTTGCATAGAACAACGCCGACCCACCTTGATTGGTGCCGCACTCGATCAAAAGTGAAGGCTTTATTTCGGCGATCGTCTCTTGAATGATCCAAAGATCAAAAATGTTTTGCCAAATAGGATTTCCCATCCACTTCAGATTTCCGAAGTTGTTGGTTTTGTGAACCACGTCGCGAAAGAAAAGTTGTCGATAGAGCCGATTCATGTGCACGGCATGTCGAGCTTCGTCCATCGAAACATTGGGGGAAAATGGTGTAAGCATTCTTTTGGGCTATCTTCCTGATGAATACGGATGAACTTAGGAACTAGGAGCTGGCTGGTATCATAGGTGATCCGAAACCGCTTCGCAATTTCCCTGTCGCGGACATAAGCGTACAGCGAACTAAAATCGTCGTCCTGCTACTTTACGAACCGGTCCAACGACGTAGTCAGACAAGCTAAATGATGGTGCCCGATTCTGCCGTAGCGGAACGCGTCAAGAGTTTCGACAGCGCCTCGAAAACCTTGACGGTTTCCGCTACATGCGCGCAGAATTGCGCACGCTTTTATAGCTCGATTTCAGCGGCACGCCAAAGGCTTTGCTTCAATTACTTTGGCGAAATCGCCTTGGCGTGTTCTTTGGCTAACTGGGATAGTACCTTGACCACGTCAGCGTACTTGGGGTCTCCAACCAAATTGTTGGTTTCGTTGGCATCGATGGTTTCAACGATCAGCATCGAGCCGTCCTTGCCATTGGTCCATTCCGCATACCGATATTGATTGGTTCGTACCGCCACACCCAGTTTGGCTGCGGTTCCCGCAACCGAGTAGGCAGGATAGTTCCACGGTGCGTTCACATTCTTGAGAAGCGGAACGAGATCATGCCCTTCGATTCCAGGGGGAGGTGCTATGCCACAGAGGTTGCAAAGCGTGGGATACAAATCCAAAGTTTGCACCGGCGAAGACACGGTTTGCCCGTTTCCGGACATGCCTGGTGCAGAAACGATTAGCGGCACTCGTGTTCCAAGCTCAAACAGCGACCCGTGCTTAGCCCATTTTCCGAACTCGCCCAAGTGATAGCCGTGGTCGCCCCAAAAGACCACGATGGTATTTTGACGAAGGCCGAGAACATCCAATTCTTTAAGGACCCGTCCGACGTTCCAGTCTGTCCAGGTCACACTTGCATAGTAGGCCTGAAGCATCTTGGTCGCTTCTTCGCGACTGGCTTCGCGCTTCACGAACAGGTCGCTATTGGCCGTAATTGAAATGGACGGAAAATTGGCTGGCGCAGCCGGGATCGCTGCAAATGTGGCAGGCAGCGGCGTATTCATTGCCGCGTATCGATCGATGATTTTCTGAGGGGCCGTGGGTGGCGAGTGCGGCCGAGTGAATCCGCAACATAGGAAGAACGGCTTGTCGCGATAGTCCTTCAAATATCGAATTGCCGTATCACCAATTCGATAGTCCTGATGTTCTTGTCCATCGTCCTTTAAGGCCACGATGCGATCCGATTGTGGGATTCGACTCGTATTGTCGACAGGTTTTCGATCGTCGTGATTGGGGCGAGGAGCATCGCCCCCTTGGTCCCAAGCCAGGGCGTCGTCGATCCCACCGTGAAAGATCTTTCCGCAACGAAGACTTGCATAACCGTTGGTGCGAAAAAGCTGAGGCAAACTGACCCAGTCCGGGTGATTTTTGCGAAAATCAATCACATTATTTAGGACTCCGGTGGTGGTAGGGTGCCGGCCCGTTAGCAATGAAGTTCGGGAAGGATTGCACAACGGATACTGGCAATAAGCACGATCAAATCGTACGCCCACCCTAGCTAGAGAATCGATGTTTGGCGACTCAACGATCGTGTGACCGTAACATCCCAGCACCGGTCGCATGTCGTCGGACATCAAGAACAAAACATTTCGCTTTTGGACTTGCTCTGCCGACATAGCTTCGTTGACGGAACCAGCCACCGAGCAAAACCAAGTGAATGAACAAACGAATGCGATGGAGAGGGATTTCATCATATCACAAGTCCTACGATTTGATTTCAACGAGTGCCGGTTCCGTTGACTCGGCCGCCATTTTTCGGATGTCTTCGGTAATGCGCATCGAGCAGTATTTAGGGCCACACATGCTGCAAAAGTGCGCGCTCTTGAATGTGTCTTGGGGAAGCGTTTCGTCGTGATACGCTTGGGCGGTTGCTGGATCAAGCGAAAGGCGAAACTGCTCGTTCCAATCGAATGCAAATCTCGCTTTGGAGAGTGCGTTGTCGCGATCTTGAGCACCCGGTCGTTTGCGCGCGACGTCCGCTGCGTGAGCCGCAATCTTGTAAGCGATCACCCCTTGCTTGACATCTTCACGGTTGGGCAGCCCCAGGTGTTCCTTGGGGGTGACGTAGCAGAGCATCGCGGTGCCGTACCAGCCGATCATCGCCGCGCCGATGGCGCTGGTGATATGGTCGTACCCCGGGGCGATATCGGTGGTGAGCGGGCCGAGGGTGTAGAACGGCGCCTCGCCGCACCACTCGAGCTGCTTCTCCATGTTCTCCTTGATCAGGTGCATCGGGACGTGGCCCGGCCCCTCGTTCATCACCTGGACGTCGTACTCCCAGGCGATCTTCGTGAGTTCCCCCTGGGTCTTGAGCTCGGCGAACTGGGCCGCGTCGTTGGCGTCGGCGATTGAGCCG
>JBEBHM010000434.1:0-7349 GCA_040080875.1 Pirellula sp. | reverse complement strand
TTTGGTGAAGCTGTTCCTCGCGGTACCGCGACAAAAAGTGAATCGTGTCGTCGACTGCGATTCCCAAACAAACCGTAAACGAACATACGCTCACGATGTCGAGTGGCCAACCGAAGATCGCCATAAACGTTCCCGACGCTGCCAACGGGATCATATTGGGGATGATGGCGATCACGCCAAGCCGAAGCGAGCGAAAGGCTACCCCCATGACGAAAAGGATTTCGATCGAAGCCGTCCCTAAACTAAAGGCCAAGTCGGAAACGATCTTATACAGATTCCGCCATCGCCAGACCGCTTCTCCGTTGAGCTGCAAAAAGAATCCTTCGTGTGATTTCTCTATTTGCTTCAAGCCTGCTTCCACTCGCTCAAACACTGGCTTATACGCGGCCGTTCCAAGATCTTTGGTTCGAAAAGTGATCGTAGCAATACGATTGTCGGGGTCATAGAGTGCCAGCTTGAGCGGCGGTGGCAAAAGATCGGACATCGGCACCTTGTCGATGGGCGACTCGTCACCTGGCAATGCGGCCAGCAATTTGCAGAGCGACAACGGGTGAGCTAACAGCGGCTCTCTCCCTAGCAATTGATCGATCTCATCGATGACGGTCGCAACGTCCGTCGGCGAGGTTTCGACGGCGTCGCTCCATCCGACGCGTACGTTCCCGACTGCAAGACCGCCCATCGAGGAATCCAGGTGCGCCAATGCCTTTTGGGCGTCGCTGCCGCTGGGCAATGCATTGGACTGACGATCATCCGGTCTCAATTGAAACGTACAGGTTGCTAACACAACGATCAAAGCAATTGCAAAGTATGCAACGATTCGCGAGTGTTTCATCATCGCCGAGACCGGTCCGCCTACTCGCTGCAAATAGCGATCAACCAACCCTCGGTCGGCTCCCTTGGCCAAGCGGCGCCCAGATCGAGCGCAGCATGCGAGCGGAATGACAAGTAACACAGCAACGAGAATCGTCGACGATCCGAGCACACACGAATAAGCGAATTCTCGGACGACCTCATTTTTTGAAAATGCCAATGACCCCATGCCAATCGATGTGGTAATCGTCGTCAAACTGCAAGCCACACCGACCGTGGATAATGCGCTTCGGCAGGCTGGTTTTGGCAATTGACCTTCGCTCAGACAACGCCGAATGTACACCATCATGTGCACACCGTCAGCGAATCCGATGAGACTCAACAACACAGGCAAGATGACTTGGCTAAATGGGTTATCCTCCCAACCAAAGTAGCGAAGGTAACCTAGCGCCCAAAACACACCCAACGCAGGAGCTGCAGCGACTACTAGGACGACTGTGACTCCGCGAAATAAAATGATCGCCATCAACAAAATCATCCCGTAGCCGATGAGCTGAAAGGTCAATTCGTTCGAGGCTTGATTTTCAAGGATTGCGATTCGAAGCGGAATTCCACCGGTTACGGAGAAGGTCATCTTGACGTCCGGATGCTTGGCCAAGGTTTCTTGGGCCTTCTCAAGCAAATGCGTCGTGCAGTCTGAATCCTCATCGACATGGACCCAGTCAAATCGAATTCCAATCAGCAGGGTTTTGGCGTCCGATGACAAGAATAATCCAACGATCAGAGGGTGCCGAAGGGCCTTGGCTTTTGCCATCGCAAATCGCTGCGGCGAGGCTTGACCTCGCGGCAAAATTGGCTCAGTCAATCCAAAGATATTCAACGGCGGCGCCTGATCGATCCACTGCACGCCTGCGACGGTATCCAGCGATTCCAGCGCGTCGACAATATCGCGAAGCGCCGTCGCGCCCTCGCGAGTAAAGATCTGATCGGATTGAACCACCAAATAGGCGGGCGAAAGTCCCAGAGAATCGCGTTCCACCGACATGGATGGTAACCGTCGCTGCGGTGCAGCTTGATCCTGAATGGGAGCGGGTTTGGCTCCTCGAATAGCATTCGAGAGTTCGCGAGGCCAGGACGGGTGAAAGTACCCGCCCAACGCCAACAGGGTCATCGCAATGAGCAATGCGTAGCAAAGCAGAGGATGGTCTACGATCGCGGCAAAACATCGTGAAATACGAGAAGACGAAGTGCTATCGGACACGTTTCGCCTTCGACGCGGAAACGAGTTCGTCGTGGGTTACAGCGCCATCTCGATTGCCATCCAACTGATAAAATACAAAATCGTTGACGATTCTCGTCACTTCGGATCTCACGACCCGCCCATCTCGATTTTTGTCAAATTTCGATATGAATTGTCTTGCATAGTTTAGATCTCGCTCGGTGGCTTCGGCAACGGCCGAGGCCCTATTGTCCGAAATCGACTTGGAAGCGATTGCAGGTGCGTTTGCTTGCAGCGGTCTCGCGACTTCAATAAACGCAACCGCCATTTCTTCCCAAGTTTGATCACCCCAAACAACGTATTCATCAGGTGCGGGATTGAATGGGTTGGATTGCGAGTTGTCAAAGGTTACCGTGAAGTCCAACTGCTCCACTTGGCTCAAGTCCAATGGCTCCGATAGTTCATAAGTATGCTGCCAATTGAAATCATAGCGAGGGACGCTGAGCAAAACCTTTCGTTGTTGCGACTTGTCACCCATCGGGCCAGCTACCGTAGTCAACTCGAATGACTTACCTCTCAAATGCATGTGCGGCATGATCGCCAATAGTTGACCATTTTTAGGTAGCCCACGAACGGTCGACGAGACCGAATGATTGGCGGCACCGGGTGGAATTTCGAATTCCTGATCGATGCCGATGGTCGTGTAAACTTCGTGAGTTACCGAACTTGAATCTAAGAAACACAAGCCAACTTTCGTTTGATCCACGCGCTCGCTCCCATTGGGTGTGTAGTGCATTTGGAAAACGAATTTCGAGCCTGCTGGGATCTTGCGAGCGAAGCCCGATGGGAATGTCGTGGCGCGTTGGCCGGGAACGTAAGCCGTCAGCCACCCTACGCCTTGAAAGCCCACACCGTCGGGTGGTCGAACGAACACGATCGCATGATGCACCACCGTCGTGTCGCCTGGGATGATCTGTGCAGCCGATACCCAGCGGTCTTCCGTTAAGTGTGGGTCGACTACAAAGTATTGATAGTCGACAGCTCCCGTCGCAGGAACTGAATAAGGTCTGTTTCGCATGGCAACGATCAAATCGGGCTCGCGCGTCATGCGCCAACCATCCACGAACTTTGGTTGCACAGGGAGATCGGATGCCGAACCATAAGGAGTTCCGGATCGGACCCATTCGCGGATGAGTGCGATCTCTTGATCCGAAATCGAACGCGCATTTTTGAATGTTCCGTGTTTGGGGTCTGCGTGCCAAGGCGGCATACGTTTTTGTTCGACCACCTCCAGAATCATATCGGCCCAACCTCGCACTTCGTCATAGTTGGACGAATCAAACGGGCCGATTTCGCCAGGCCGGTGGCATTCATAACAGAGCCGTTGAAACAGCGGTGCGATCGATTTGCAGAAAGTGATTTCGGCGTTGTTTCGAGGCGTCTTGGCAAACGTAATCAAGCAGCCGTTGGCGTCGGTTCTGGTAACAATCGGTTGCTTTCCCTGGATGATCAGTTCAAGTGCTCGCTTTAAGTCCTCGCTGGAGGGAGCCGAGCGTTTCGTGCCAGGCACGTATTGATCGTCAATCCGCCCACGATATCGCACGTTGTTGTTGCGATCAACGACGACAACCTCTGGCACCCGCGTCGCGCCCAATGATCGCGCAATCGATTGATCCAAATCGTGAATTTGCGGAAACGTTAATTTGGCTTCTTTTGTATAGCGTCTCGCATCGTCGATCGAATCATGCAGATTGCTGTAGACACCGACGAACTGAACGCCCTCGAATTGAGTCGACAGAGAATCAAGCCTTGCCGAATAAAACTGAGAAACAGGGCACTCGACGCCCAGGAAACAAAAGACTTGCAACACGGATTCTTTGGAAATGGCGATCGGCTGACCTGCGAGGTTGGTAAGCTTGTCATGCACAAAAGAGATCCCGGCAGTTGCGTGCCCATTCGTGATTGCCGTCGTGAAGTTTTTTCCCGCATCTAGCAACGTTTCTTGAGCAACAACTCGATGCATCGATATGCAAACGAGAAACGACACAAGCGTCCGAAATCCCCACATTTTGTTTAGGATCCAACAGTTTTTGAGTAAGTACGATAACACAGGGTCTTTATGATGATGCAATTCCGCGAGGATGCCAAGAGGCAAAACAATTGGACGAATTTCGGATGCAAGCAGCCTTAGGATTGAGTATTATCATGCTTGACTGCCTTCGAATCGTTCTCTGGCCAGAGATGTCATCTAGAGGGTGTATCGATCGAACCTATGGATTGCGACTCCAATCAGGCGATGGATTGGATTGAGAACTCCCATGACGGATGTCACACAGATATTCTGCGAAATTGAATCGGGTGATCCCTCTGCAGCAGAGAAACTCTTGCCGTTGGTTTACGATGAACTTCGCAGATTGGCCGTGGCAAGACTCTCCCATGAAAAGCCTGGTCAAACACTGCAGGCAACGGCATTGGTGCACGAAGCGTACATTCGCTTGCTGCGCGATGGGAAAGATCAGTGTTTTAATAGTCGTGGGCATTTTTTTTCGGCAGCGGCTGAATGCATGCGACGGATCTTGGTCGACCAAGCTAGGCGAAAACTGCGCCCAAAACATGGGGGATTTCGGCAGAGAATCGAACTGGACGACGCAGTTCTTATGGAGGAAGATCGTGCAATTGAATTGGTAGCATTGCACGAAGCATTAGAGGTGCTGCATGCGGAATTTCCCGAAAAAGCCGAGCTTGTGAAATTGAGATACTTTGCCGGGCTTTCTCATCAGGAGGCGGCCGAAATGATGGGGATTTCACGTGCAACTGCGGATCGCTACTGGGCATACGCAAGGGCATTTTTGCGAAGTGAAATGGAGCTCTGAATCGTACGTAAAGAAATCCTTTTTTGTTTGAGGCAAAATCAGGGGGTAAATCGCCACTAATGATCGGACTATGCAAATCCTATACAGGATCGTAAACCGGCCCAACAATGATCATCGAAAAGGGTTAGTCTCCGGCGATGGTCGAGTAATTGCCTTTGCTGATGAATAATCCAGGCTAAAGAAAAACGTGGATAAACAGAGCACCCCTCGAGTCGATGATATTTATTTAGAAGCTCTTGCGCGGTCAGATCCTGGGGAGAGGAAGGAATATCTGGACAATGCGTGCGCGGGGAACGCGGACATCCGAAAGCACATCGAACGTTTATTGGATGTTCAGCCACAGTTGAGTGGTTTCCTTGAGCACCCTGCTCCAGAACTCGTCCGCAGTATTCATGAACAATCTGAAGATATTGGCAAGCAAATTGGCCCCTACACACTCTTGCAACTGATCGGCGAAGGGGGGATGGGTGCCGTCTGGTTGGCAGAACAACGTGAGCCCGTTCAGCGACAGGTGGCGATCAAGTTGATCAAGTTGGGCATGGATTCGCGGAATGTATTGGCCCGATTTGAAGCCGAGAGGCAGGCCCTCTCCATCATGGATCATCCCAACATCGCGAGCGTTCTCGACGTTGGCAATTCCGATACTGGCCGTCCCTATTTCGTGATGGAATTGGTAAAGGGACAGCCAATCACAAAATACTGTGACGACCGAAGATTGTCGACTCGAGAACGATTGCAATTGTTTCTCCCTGTATGCAACGCCATCCAACACGCCCATCAGAAGGGTATCATTCACCGGGATATCAAGCCCTCCAACGTCTTAGTGGCAGAATACGATGGACGGCCCGTGGCTAAAGTAATTGACTTTGGCTTAGCGAAGGCCGTCCAAGAACCGTTGAATGAAAAAACGATGTTCACAGGCTTGGGACAAATCCTCGGCACATTGGAATACATGAGTCCTGAACAAGCACGCGTAAACCGGCAGGATATCGATACTCGAAGCGATATCTATTCGCTTGGTGTTTTGCTTTACGAGTTGTTGACTGGCAGCACGCCCTTTGATCAACATCGACTTCGGAGTGCGGCATTGGATGAACTGCTGCGGATCATTCGGGAAGAAGAACCGCTGCGGCCTAGCGCGAAGCTCAAAAACAGTGAGTCACTCCCTAGCATCGCTGCCAATCGCACGATTGATCCGGCTCGGTTATCGACCCTCGTTCGAGGCGAATTGGATTGGATCGTAATGAAAGCGATCGAGAAGGACCGCAATCGTCGCTACGAGACGGCAAACGGTTTCGCTATGGATATTCAACGTTATCTTGCAGACGAGGATGTTCTAGCCTGCCCGCCAAGCACAGCCTATCGCATTCGCAAGTTTGCCAAACGCAACCGAGTGGGGCTGTTCATTACAGCGATCTTCATGATGATTATGCTTCTTAGCACGGTATTGATTAGCCGGGAAGCCGTTCGCGCGACCCGTGCGGAGCAATTGGCCAATGACCGATTTGCTGCGGAGCAAGTGGCCCGTCATGCGGCCGATTTATCAACGTTGGAAGCAAAAACGCAGCTATTCGAAGCTCGCCTAAACCAAGCCAAATCGATCCGATTGAGTGGGCAGTTAGGACATCGTCTGGGAGCACTCACAGCAATCACTCAAGCAGCAGAAATCCACCAACAACTTGGGCTTGATGAACATGCTCGCGAGTCCTTAAGAAATGAGTCGATTGGGAGCCTCGAGTTAATCGATCTTCGTTATCTCCACTCCTACCGCGTTCGGAAAAATGAACTCGAAGGTGCACCATGGCTTAGTCGTACTTTCGATTACATTGCGAAGGGCGCTGGAACGAAGATTCAGTTACTCAAGCTGGATCAACAACTGACCGAAATCACGACGATTCCGACCGCCAAGGAGCAATTCGAGCAATTCCTCTGTATTGACTCTACGCATCGATTTTTGCTCCGTTGGCGACCGGTTCAGCGTATTCTCTTCGTGACTGAAATTGCAACGGGCATGGATATTTGTTCTCAGCCCAATGTACTGGGTTTTGAAGCAGCAGATTTTCACCCGCACTTAAATCGAGTAACGGTTGGTGACAAGCACGGATTTGTTCGAACGATCGATTTAGATTCGGGGGAAGCAAATCAATCGTGGGAGATGAACGAGCCGATTCGTTGCGTCAAGTACAACCCAAGCGGTGAGTTCATCGCGATCGGCACTGAAAAAGTGGATGTTTGTGATGCGCAATCAGGTCAAATTGTTTCGTCGAACCCGAGCGTTGACGCTCCGTCAATTTTTGCTTGGGATTCCTCGGGAAAACGCTTGGCAGTGGGCGGGACACCTGATATTCATTTGTTTTGGATCGATCGCATGGACCAAAAACCGCTCATCCTTCAGGGCCATCGTTCGAAAGTAACGCGGCTTCAGTTTCACCCAGCAGGATTATGCC
>JBEBHM010000433.1:0-7350 GCA_040080875.1 Pirellula sp. | reverse complement strand
CGATGGGCAGGCTTGCATGATTGCGGCCAACGATGCTACCGTCAAGGCTGGATCCATGTTCCCTCAATCCGTCAAGAAGTTGATTCGAGCACAAAAGATCGCGCATCGACTTCGAGTGCCAATCGTCTATTTAGTCGATTCGGCTGGTGTGTTTTTGCCTTGTCAAGACGAAGTCTTTCCTGATGAAGACGACTTTGGGCGTATCTTTCGAAACAACTCGGTATTGTCAGCTGATGGAATACCTCAATACGCTGCGGTTATGGGTAACTGCGTGGCTGGGGGAGCATATCTGCCGGTCCTTTGTGACAAGATATTGATGACCGAGGGAAGTCAATTGTGTTTGGCGGGTCCGGCGTTGGTCAAGGCGGCGATCGGACAAACGGTGGATCCGGAGGAATTGGGCGGTGCAAGCATGCACGCAAGCATCAGCGGGACGGTCGATTTTCACGAGAAAGACGACACTGCCTGCCTGCATCGCCTGCGCACATTGATCGCCATGCTTCCTAAGCGGGCCGACCCGTACGCTAGTTCTACGAAAGGTTCTGCTCGCAGTCCCGAGGATCTCTATGACATTGTGCCAGCGGATGGACGAGGCGAGTACGATGTCCGCGATTTGCTGAATTGCATTGTCGATGAAGGAAGCATTCAAGAGTTCAAGTCAGAATACGGTCGCACGCTGGTGACGGCCTATGTACGCATTCAAGGCGTACCAGCTGGGGTTGTTGCAAATCAGCGCAAGCGTGCCCAAACCGCGAAAGGGGAGATTCAAATCGGGGGTGTAATGTATGGTGACGCGGCTGAGAAAGCGGCCCGGTTCATCCATGATTGCGATCAAACTCGCATACCCTTGATCTTCATTCAGGACGTCCAAGGGTTCATGGTAGGCAAACAGGCTGAGCAGTCGGGCATCATTCGTTCGGGTGCTCAGATGGTCTATGCCATGAGTACAGCGACCGTTCCGAAGTTTACGGTGATCGTCGGCAGTTCGTATGGTGCGGGAAACTATGCGATGTGTGGACGAGCTTATGATCCCTCATTGATTCTAGCGTGGCCTAACGCTCGCTTTGCCGTGATGGGAGGCAATCAGGCCGCCGACACCATGCTGTCGCTACGTGTTCGCGATGCTGAAAAATCCGGCAAGTCTCTTTCCCCCGAAGAGATCAACGCAATGCGAGAAAAAATACGAAGACAGTACGAGGAGCAAACAGACATTCGTTACGGAGCGGCACGGGGTTGGGTCGACGCAATTATCGCTCCGAATGAGACGCGCGCTTGGCTAGGAGCTGCATTGTCGGTTGTCCCACAGCGCGGCGTAAGCGAGAAACGAAAAACGGAGATCGAAGTATGACGTCCATAATTCGGGTTGGGAATGCTCAAGCGTTTTGGGGCGATCGGCCTTCGGCTGCGGTTGAATTGTTGTCTCAAGTGCCTGAACTGGACTTCCTGACGATGGACTATTTGGCGGAAGTTTCGATGTCGATCTTGGCCATACAACGTCAACGCGATCCGCAGCTCGGCTTCCCTCTCGATTTCGTGGACGTCGTCCGCAGCTTAGTGCCGTATTGGAATTCAGGTGGCAAGTGCAAACTGATCGCCAACGCAGGAGGATTGAATCCGATGGGTTGCGCGCGAGCTTGCCAAGTTGCCATGGAAAAAGCCGGTTGCAAATCAATGAAGATCGGCGTCGTCTACGGGGACGATGTTTTGTCAATCCTTGCCGCACCGAAATCGTTCGAGCAGATCGAAGCTCGGTATGCGAATCTTGATTCGGGTGATCCACTAACCAATGTCGCATCGCGATTGATGACGGCTAATGCGTACTTGGGTTGTGCTGGAATCGTCAGTGCGTTACAAGCGGGTGCAGAGATTGTCATTACGGGGCGAGTTGCGGACCCGTCCATGGTTGTTGCACCGTGCGTCTATGCGTTTGGCTGGCGGCCAGACGAATGGGATCGATTGGCTGGTGCGACGGTCGCCGGGCATTTGCTCGAGTGTGGCACTCACGTCACTGGCGGGATCTCGACCGATTGGCTCGACGTTCCAAACCCAACGCACATAGGATTTCCCATCGCTGAGATCGATGATTCGGGGGGCTGCACGATCACGAAGTCGGCGACGTCCGGAGGATGCGTCACAATGGACACAGTCAAGGAGCAGCTCATCTATGAGATCGGCAATCCAGAACAGTATTTGAGTCCGGACGTGTCCGTTTCGTTTTTGGGTTTGCAAGTATTGCAAGCTGGGCTCGACCGCGTCTCGGTTTTAGGAGCAAGGGGACGACCAGCTCCAAAAACACTCAAGGTCAGTGCAACGTATACGGATGGATTTCGGGCGGCGGGCATGCTCACGATCTTTGGTCCTCAGGCAATCCTCAAAGCCCGTCGATGCGGCGAGATGGTGTTGCAAAGATTGCGTGATGCGGGGCACACTTACCGCGACTCGATTGTTGAGTGTCTGGGGAATGCCGAAAGCGTACCCGTCGACAGCTTGGTATCCCAAGCGAATGGTCTGTACGAAATTGTCTTACGGATCGCGGTAGAATCTGAGTCCAAGGAAGCCGTAGAATGTTTTGCAAAAGAACTCATGCCATTGGTCACGGCTGGACCTCAAGGCACAACCGGATACGCCGAAGGGCGTCCTCGAGTTCATGGAGTGATTCGTTATTGGCCGTGTTTGATCGATTCCGAACTTGTGACATTTGAACTTGAGTTGCTTGATACGACAGATGCAGACAGCGTTCGGAAAAACACGCAGAGTGCACCAGCGTCCGTTTCGGTTGGGCGAGCTGTACGATCCGAACACAGACTACCTAGTTCATCGATTTCCAACGCTGATTCTTTGCAAAAAAGCGTTGGGAGTGATAGTGGATCGGTACAGAACTCTCGCTCGCTTGCTCGATTCGCATTTGGTCGCAGCGGCGACAAGGGGACCGCAGCCAACGTTGGAATTTTGGCGAGATCCGACAAGTACTACGAGTGGCTCAAGTCCTGGCTGACGTCGGACCGAGTGAAAAGCTTTTTCGGGCCGCTAGGTATTGAATCCGTAGAACGATACGAGTTGCCCAATCTTAATGGTCTCAACTTTGTGATTCGCGGCATTTTGAAACGGGGAATTCGCAACGATGCCCAAGGGAAGTCTTTGGCGCAAGCATTGTTATCCATGCCGGTCGATGTTCCTCCTGATTAAAGGGGTGCACGGTATCGGATTTTGAAAGGGAGCGACATGAATAGTAAAACGAAGACACGCACCGACGAAGCCGTCGATGAACAATCAACGCCTTGGCTGAATGAATTATCGATCGGCCAAGTATTGCGAGAGACGGCGTGCAAATTTCCGAATCAGGATGCGGTCGTTTTTTGTGGCCTTGGGTGGCGAAGGAGTTGGTCTGAATTTGATCGTGAAGTTGACCAAGTAGCACGAAGCTTGTTGGCAATTGGATTTCGGCGAGGTGATCATTTTGGCGTTTGGGCCACGAATGTTCCTGAATGGGTCCTGTTGCAGTTCGCGACGGCGCGGATAGGCGTAATCCTTGTGACGATCAATCCTTCCTATCGAACCAACGAATTGTCGTATGCGATGAGTCAATCGGATTTGCGAGGAATCGCACTCATCGATCAGTTCAAGAGTACGAATTATTTTGCTTCGCTCCAGGAAGCGGTCCCATCACTCGCTTCCTGGAGTCCTGGCAATATAGACTGCCCAATCTTTCCAAAGTTGAGGTGGGCGATCGCCATTCGCGGCGAGCCACCGAAAGGAACGCTCTCTTGGAGCGAGTTCTTGAATCGATCGAGCTTGGTTTCGACGCAGCAATTGCAACAAGCGGAAGCGGAAGTGCGATGCACCGATCCGATCAATGTTCAATATACGTCGGGGACAACCGGGCATCCCAAGGGAGCGATGCTCTCACACCGCAATATCTTGTTGAATGCTTTTTATGCAGGCACTTCGCAACAATTTTTTCACTTAGACCGCATTTGTATTCCCGTTCCGCTTTATCATTGTTTTGGTTGTGTGCTGGGAACGCTCTGTTCGATCGTCCATGGCGCTGCGATGGTATTTCCTGGCGAAAACTTTCAAGCTGGACTTGCGTTGCAAGCGATTGAGACCGAGCGTTGTACCGCAATATATGGCGTTCCGACCATGTTTATCTCGATGCTAGAACACGCGGACTACCCGCATCGAAATCTGAAATCGTTGCGAACGGGAATCATGGCTGGCAGCCCTTGTCCCATAGAATTGATGAAGCGTGTTACGAACGAGATGGGTGCGACACAATTAACCATCGGATATGGCCAGACCGAGGCGTCTCCTTTAATCACGCAAACACGGGCGGATGATTCCATCGAGCTTCGCGTTGGGACCGTGGGCAGACCGCTGCCCGGCGTGGAGGCTAAAGTCGTCGATCCTGCAACGGGCGACGAATTAGGTGACATGCAGTCAGGTGAGTTATGCAGTCGAGGGCACAACGTCATGATCGGTTATTACAATCTCATCGACAAGACACGGGAAGCGGTCGACGAACAAGGGTGGTTGCATACGGGCGATTTGGCCATGCGCGAGTCCAATGGCTATTACAGAATCACAGGCCGAATTCGCGACTTGATCATTCGAGGTGGCGAGAACATTTTCCCTCGCGAGGTTGAAGAAGTTCTGTATCAGCATCCTGCCGTCGAAGATGTTCAGATCATAGGAGTTCCGGATCGCAAATTTGGCGAAGAGGTCATGGCTTGGGTTCGTTTTAGATCTGGGCGGTCGGCGACGGTCGACGAGCTCAAATCGTTCTGCAAGGAGCGTCTTGCGTACTTCAAGGTGCCACATTACTGGAAGTTTGTGGACCAGTTCCCAACCACGGTGACTGGCAAGATCCAGAAGTACAAGATGCGCGAAGTGAGTATTGAGGAATTGAAATTGCAGGATGCCGCCAATATTGAGACGGCTTAGTCGATCGGTTCTGAATCGGTTCGTTACGATTGGGTCGATATGAGGGTTGCGATCAGCGACGAGTGTCGAGGTATCGGGCACTAAAGAGTCCAATTCGGTGGACGTTTTTCGAGGAAAGCCGCAAGGCCTTCCGAGGCCTCATGGCTGTGGCGGGCCTCGAGATGTGCATCGAGCATATGGGGGACCGCGACGTTGGCAGCGGGAACATAAGCTTGGTTAAGAAGCATTTTGGTAGCCACGATGGTCTGAGGTCCGCCGGCAAGAATACTTTCGGCCGCTTCGATTGCCGATGAAAGCAGTTGGTCTTTTGGAACGACTCTCTGCAACAGTCCGATTTGTTGGGCACGTTTTGCATCGATGGGGTTGCCTACCAAAAACAGTTCTCGCAAGTCACCTTCGCGTATTTTGGAACTAAGCACGGCAGTAATGAGGGCAGGGAGAAGACCTCGGCGGGCTTCTGGGAAACCGATTTTTAGGTCGTCCGAACCAATGGCAATGTCGCATGCTGCCATGAGACCTGCTCCGCCTGCATAGGCACCACCATGTGCGGCGGCGACGGTGACCAGGGGGGTGCTTCGCATCAATTGCAAGACCCGTGCAACGCACTGGGCACTTTGCTGTACGAGGGCGGGGTTGCTTGCTTCGGATAGATCGAGCCCTGCAGAAAAGACAGGTCCTGCCCCAGTGATGATTAAGACTCGCGTTTCACGGTCGCCGGCAATCCGCTCCACGGTGTCACACGTCTGCAGGAGGAGTTCGATACACAGCGCGTTTCGTCGCTCAGGACGATTCAGCACGAGCAGGGACAGTCCTCTTCGGATAGTTTCGATCTTGATCAGAGTAGACATTCGGAAACCGAAGTGTTGAAGTAATTGACGATTGCGAGTTGAAGCGGGGGGAGGCTCAGAGCCTGAATTATGATACGATTGAAGGTGATTGATGGTGATAGATGGGCCACCTTTCTCGATAAAAGTTTTGGAGCTTTTTATGGCCGTTTCGTACCTTATTGCCGGGTGCCGAACTCCGATCGGCAAATATTTGGGTGGATTGTCCTCGTTGTCAGCTCCGGAGCTTGGCGGCCACGCAATCAAGGGGGCCGTTTTGCGTTCGGGGCTTGAGGCAGTGGGATTCGATCAAGTTCTCATGGGGCAGGTGATTCAAGCAGGTGCAGGTCAAGCACCAGCGAGGCAAGCCGCAGCACACGCGGGCATACCAACCAGTGTTGGTGCAGCGACCGTGCACAAGGTGTGTGGTTCTGGACTCTTTGCGGTGATGCTAGCCGACATGGCTATTCGTGCAGGGGAGTATCATCGTGTCGTCGCGGGTGGAATGGAGAGTATGAGCCAAGCACCGCATTTGCTTCGGAACGGGCGAGCTGGCTGGAAATATGGAGATCAGAGTCTGCTCGATTCGAACGACGTGGACGGGCTGCGATGCGCCAAGTTAGGACTGTCCATGGGCTGTGTCGGCGAATGGTTGGCACAGGATGCGCATATTTCGCGACTCGATCAAGATCAGTGGTCGGTCACGAGTCATGCACGAGCCGTCCGGGCGCAGGACGAAGGAAAGCTTGCTCGAGAGATCGTACCGATACAGGTCATGGAAATGAAGAAGCAAGTCGTACTCGCCAATGACGAATCGCCGCGTCGCGACTGTACCATGGAGGGACTAGCTAAACTCCGACCAGCGTTCTTATCCCGATTGGTAAACAACACGAATGAAAACTATTCGGGGACCGTTACCGCTGGCAACGCATCGACGCTCAGTGACGGGGCGGCGGCTTTGGTGGTGGTGGACGAAGCCACCATGCGGAATGTCACGACAGACTGGGTGTTCAAGATAGTGGGGCATGCTACTTTTGCGGCAGATCATCAGCGCACTTTTACAGCCCCGGTAGGCGCAGTTCGGAGCTTGCTTAAAAAGACCAACTATTCCGTTCAAGACATCGACTTGTTCGAAATCAATGAGGCGTTCGCAGCGCAGACGGTGGCATGCGTACGGGAGTTGGAGATCGACCCAGACAAAGTCAATACGCAGGGAGGTGCGATCGCACTTGGTCATCCTCTGGGATGCAGTGGAGCTCGGGTTCTGGTCGCGTTGTTAAATCAGTTAGCGGACCGAAAGTTGAATCGTGGAATAGCGACATTGTGTCTGGGTGGTGGTGAAGCCGTGGCGCTCATGGTCGAACGCCCGTAGACTTCAGAAACAATACAGAACCGACTCAGTCCGAATATAAAGTCGACCGTTGTGAATCGATGGAGTAGCCACAATACGCTCGGCCAAATCGATCGTCGAAAGAGGTTTCCAATCGCTCACGGCCTCCACTAAGCTTACCTTGCCTTCCAAGTTAGCAAGCACAATGTGTTCGCCATCAGAAACAGGCGAAGCGTAATATTGCCCCGTGGCTTC
>JBEBHM010000432.1:0-7352 GCA_040080875.1 Pirellula sp. | reverse complement strand
ACGCTTCGGTCGGCAATGAGTTGCAACAGCACAACAAGCAAGACTTTCACTACACCCTGGATTTGATCCGACATCGTCATTGTCATGCTTCTCACCGAACCTGCGTGTCATTAATCATTGTGGCCGACAAACTTGAGGACTTGATTGCGTTCGGAAGGTATGAAGGTATGGCGTTGTCACGAGACCTTCTAATACCCAATCGTAATGTTCTCATGCCCGTCCTCTGATTTTGACCGACATCAGATCATCCAAAGTCCGGTGTATACAGTTCAATTTGCAGGAGCTCTTCACTCATTAAATTGTCTGTCGTCAAATATGCATCACATGTCATCTTTTCGAGTTGACATAAACTGGACATCAAGCGACATGTTATGCTTTTCTTGGCGAAAACCGCTTGGAACGAATTCGGCACTAAGTTTGCAACAAGGGAAACGCTTTTTCCTTCCTCTCCGTCTACCTACCCCACACACACCGCATATGTCTCAAACTGATTCTTCTGTAATTCGTTGGCTTGCGCGATTGGAAGCCGGCGACGATTTGGCTGCTGAACGTCTTTGGAATTCCTACTTTGAGCGGCTGGTGCAATTGGCCAGGAGCCGATTGCAGGGTCGTTACCGAGCGGTAGTGGATGCAGAAGATATCGCGCTCAGTGCGTTTCATAGTTTCTGCCGTGGCGTCGAGCAGAACAAGTTTCCGGCTCTCAATGATCGCCACGGACTTTGGAGACTATTGGTAAGTATTACCATTCACAAATTGCTGCACGTGGTGCGCGATCAAGATCGGCTGAAGCGAGGTGGTGCATTTCGCGAGCTAGCCGGATTCGACTCGTCCTGCGACAGCTTGGCGGCGGTAAACCAAATCGTAAGCAAGGAGCCGTCGCCAGAGTTCGCGGCGGAGGTCGCCGAAGAGTATGAGAAACTGATGCGACATTTGGGTGACGACGAACTGGTTCAGTTCGCCACTTGGAAACTTGAGGGGCTCACGAATCAAGAGATCGCTGTCAAATTGAATCGCAGCACGCGCACTGTCGAACGAAAACTGAATCTCATTCGTCGCATTTGGATTAACCATCGAATCGTTCCAGAGGCATAGTCGCCGTTTTCGATGCCGCCAGGCAATGGAAGCAAATATCCCAGATGACACGCAAAATACCGACGATGGTTTCTTAATCAGGCACCGATCAGACAAATCCGAACCATGGTTTCACGATATCTATGGAGCGAGACAAAGACCTGGCAGACCTTCCGACGATAAAACGTTTGCTCGGCTAACTGGTAGCCGACTTGCTATCGATCCGGTACTGCAAGCAATTTTGAAATCGACCAAATCCTGGTGGTTTCATCCCAACCAGAGGACGCCAACTGCTTTCCGTCGCGACTGATTGCAATACGATGCACCATTCGCTCATGGGCTTGAAACGACGCGAGCTCCCTGGCCGAAGTTGCATCCCAAATTTTGATCATTCCATCCAGGCCTCCCGTTGCGAACCAGTTGCCGGCGGGGCTAAAGGCAACGCATCGAATCAAACCAGCATGTCCGCGTAGAGATCGAAGCTGTCGACCTGAAAGAGGGTCCCAGAAGAAAATCTCGTTGGCGGCTACCGCGATCAACAAGTCACCTGCGGGGTTGATCGCAATCGCGTTCACCTCGTCGTTCATCGGCCCTAGTGATCGAATCATTGTGCCATTCTTCGGATCCCAAATCTTGACGGTCCCATCCCAGCTCGACGATGCAAGGTAGCTTCCGTTTGTACAATACTCGACTCCTAATACATGCAACTGATGGCGATTCAGGTCCCAAGCGAGTTTCCCACTTTCAACGTCCCAAACATATACTTTGTGATCATAGCTACCGGCGGCGATCTGTTTGCCATCAAAGCTGTAAGTTGCATTGAACAGTGAGTCTCCTCGATCTCCTAGCGACAATGTTTCCACTCCGTCGGATGCATCGAAAACGCGGATTGAATCGGAGCTGCTGGTCATAATTCTGGTTCCGTCTGGGCTAAAGGAGATTCTTCCTGCTGGTCCAAGGAGGCCGTTGATTTCAAAGCGATCTTTGACCGACTCAACCTCCTTCACCGAGATCGATCCGATCCTTCGCATCGCCAATAATCGGCCATCGGGACTGAAATCGAGACCGGTTGACATTTCGTTCCACGATCGCGTTTCGGTGCCAGCCAAAATCGGAACCGGTACCGAATCTACGGAGACCTTTAACGGAGCGACAGCAATGTCAGGGCTGCTCGTCAACGATATCTCCGGCCATGCTTGCGCGAGCCCCAGTTCCTCGAGTCCTTTGCGCATCCAAGCCAGATTCCAAACGAAGACCTCTCCGGATTCTACATTGAGCGCAAAGAGTCGGCTGTTGTCTGGCGCGATTGCCAAAGGCTTGTAAGCATGTTCGTCAGGACTCGACAACTTGGTAAACTCTTTCAGGTCCTTCCCATATCGCAAGCTAATCGCTCCGGCTCCTGCATCGATAGCGAACAGACTTTCGTCCGGAGAAAAGATTCCGATATACTTTGAGACGATAGCGTCTTGCACGCTCCACGTGTTTATGTGGTACGTTTGGCACTCAGAGTTGATGCCTGAATGTGTTACGAGTTTTTTTCCTCGCGGAGAAAATGTCACCCTGCACAAAGGGCTGCAATCGAGTTCCTTAACTAGTTTTCTCGAAGCGGTTTCCCACACCACTGCTCCGAGCGATGATTTATCTAAGTCGGATGAGTGCAAGCCCGCCGCTAAGAATTTCCCATCGGGGCTTATCGATACGTTGCGAATGTCGAACTCAGATCCAAACCTCGATATGGACCACGCATCTGTTATTGATGGTTGTCCCTTGCGCAATAGCATCGTCCCGAAGTGGGTCGTAGGCATTCCGATGACGACTCCATCGTTGGAACAAGACGCGACAATCATGGCACCAAACGGGCTAATCGTATTCTCGCAGTTCTTCGTCTTGCCAAATTCCCAGGCGCTGTCACTCATCACGGTTCGATCTCGCTGAACAATGAGATGGTCCTCGATGGTCAGCAAACTACCATCATTGAGAAATCCTAAAATTAGGTCTTCGTCGTACTTTCTAGCTGCGATCTGCGCGACGGGAATCCCCGACCATGTATCGCAGAGTACCAAACCAGTTTTTGCCGTCATGGCTAACAGTCGACCGTCGGGAGATAATGCGTGCGTTCCGCTTTCGAAAACAGCATCGGATGCATCGATTGACGTTGCCAGTTTTGAAAACTCTCGCCCAGGCGCAAATCGCATCCAACGGACTTTGTTACCAACGACGCTTGGTCCAACCATCTGATTGTTTGAGGAAACAACCGTCCAACCATTGATGTCTGACACTGGCATGCTGAGCAACTGCCGCCCGGATCGCGACTCCCACACTCGCATTATCCCTTGCCAATCATTGGAGAACACTGCGTGACCGCAGCGACTCAGGAACGGCAACACCCCTCCTCCTGAATTTTTGTGCCCGAGAAACGAAGGTGCCAAGCGTTTGCCGGCATCGAGGTCGACAAGAAATCCAGAGAACTCAGAGTTGTTCGTCCAAACACCCCATTTTCCATTCGGGTGAATCGCGGGCCAAGCAGCCAAATCGGTTTCTTTGGAAACCAAAGGACTTATTTCTCCGCTTTCCAAGTCTACGTTTCTCCATGTTCCGTCATGATTGATAGCTAGCTTGAGTTGCCCCGTCGAACATTCAAAGAGAGAATCCGCGAGGTCGAATCCGACAGGAATCACCTTGTCCGGATTCTGGTTCTGTGAGTCGACGATGAGCAAGTTGACGCCGTTGGCTACAACGACATGCCGTCCGTCGAACGAGTCGGCCCATTTCGCGGGTTGCTCTGTCACGAGCGTCGGCTTGTCACTCCCCAGAATCCATGTTCGAGATCGAAAAGGAGATTGATAGGCCTCGAATAGAAACATGCCGTCGTCGCTAAATCTCAGTCCACCGTAGGCGTCGAATTGTCCTGCGGCGACTATTGAGTAAAGTTCTTGATCGTTCGGTAGCGAGCGAATGGAGATCGTTCCGTTCGCGTCGACGCGAGCGTATCGATCCATGGTCGGTGACAATGCGACTCGTTCGGTTCCTTTTGGAAATCCTTCCCACTCGATTCCCACCTCAAGGTCTGGCAAGCAGAGGGCTGCGACAGCGATGTCGGCAAGCTCGCGTGTGGGGCCACTGATCTTCATCGAGTCTCGGATGGCTCGCAGCGCTCCAAAGCGCTGACCTGGGCGGCCGCTCATCCGCATCGCGTTAGCCTCGGAAGCTAACGCACGTGCCAATTGCTTTTGGGCTTCGACATGCTCAACCTCCAAAGCAGCCACAGCCCGACTCTCGCGCCTCGCGTAATTGGCAGAGATGATGGTTGCGAGAATTAAGGTTAAGCCAATCCCTGCCAAGAGGCTAGCAACCACCGGCTGTCGAAAGCACCAACGCACCATTTTAGCCATGCGACCGATGGGCCGCGCTAGGATCGGTTTACCATCGACGAAGCGTTGAAGTTCATCGGCGAGTTGATTGGCCGAACCGTATCATCTCGGTACCGATTTTTCCAAGCATTTCAAAATGATCGTTTCTAAGTCTCGAGGAATCGATGCGTTGAGTTGACGCGGAGCCACCGGCTCGCTTTCAATGACTTGACGCAACGTTTCCACGCGGCTCGCGGCCTGAAAGGGTGGCCTGCCGACGGTGGCAGTATATAGCACAGCTCCCGTCGCATAGACGTCGGAGGCAGGGCCGATCGAATCGATTTTCCCGACCGCTTGCTCGGGAGGCATAAAGCTGGGCGTCCCAATCACTTGCCCTGACACGGTGATGCTGCTGGACTCCGTCAGATGTTTGGCCAACCCGAAATCGGTGATGCGAGTGTGTCCAAAAGCATCGACCAACACGTTGGAGGGTTTAAGGTCCCGATGAATGATCCCCTGCTCATGTGCATAGTGTATCGATTTAGCCACTTCGATCATCAGTCGAGCGGCTCGGATAGGTTCCAATGGACCTATGCGTATCTCTTCTGCAAGGCTTGAACCCTCGACAAAGGCCATCGAGAAAAAATGTTGGCCATTGTATTCGCCTACTTCGTAGATGGGCACGATACCTGGATGATCCAACATGGCTGCCGCTTTGGCTTCCAAATAGAAACGATCTACTTCCTCCTTGGCGGCAAGTTCTCCCGACAGGATCATCTTCAAAGCGACAATACGATTGAGGCTGACTTGTCTCGCTCGGTAAACAACCCCCATCCCGCCTTGAGCGACAACATCGAGGATTTCGTAGTCACCGAAGTATCGCACCATACGACCTTTCAATGGAGCCGAGACGACAGACTCGTTTTCGATCGCAGATTGAGCTGTGATGGGCACTGGACCAACGACAAGCGGATTGTCAGGCATTGTTTGCTCGACGATTTTCACCAAGGTCGACATGGGTAAGTCTGGAAATCGTGCTTGATATTCGTCGATGCTTAATGACTCATCGCGGCGTTTTCGATAATAAACGTCGAGATCCACAAGCTCCAGAAGCAGAGCAAGGCGGTCTCGCACTTGGATCCGTGCAAGAAAAGCCTCAATATCGGGTTTGGCGCCCGATTGGCACGCGAGTTCGAACTCATCACAGAGTGAGTCTATGAGGATATCGCTAGCCAGCGGAGTCTTTTCGGAGCTCGATCGAGAATCGCCCATGGACTTGCACTATTGTTTTGAGCCGCTTCGCAGACTTTCGAGAATGGCCACTTCGTTTTCCCAGTCGAGCAGAGGGAATCTCGAAGGACGACAATTAGGACGTTGTTTGGACTCCTCTACGTTCAAGACTGCAACCGCAGTTTCGTTAAAGTCTTTCCTTATCGCGTCGGGTTCCTTGGATGACCGGTTGCGACCTAGCAAGGAGCCTGCCGATTCCTTTTGGTTCTTAGACTATGCTAAGTGAATCGAACGGAGTCCAATGTTGCAATTCCCATTTGCGACTCCAGGCCGACAAAAATTGAATTGACGTATAGAAAGAACTGCGAGAACTTCAGGTTTCTAGGGTTGCAGTGCAAAACCCCGGTAACGCATGTGATGCGTTCCGACTTGGAAAAACATTGATGAACTACAAGGGTGACTGACGGGACTCGAACCCGCGACCTTCGGAGCCACAATCCAACGCTCTAACCAACTGAGCTACAGCCACCGTGTGTGGAAAATCTTAATGGCCGCGTCTCGGTTCGTCAACTCTCGCTTGCAGACGAATTTCATTCCGACCGACAATCCAACAAACATTCCGCTTGAGAATCCGATTGAGAACGGGACTGGATAGTTCGCATAGGAAAGCTACGTCGATTTGATCCACTTGCCCGTCTGGCATTTCGGACAATAGAAAGTGCTGCGTTGCGATTGCACGATCCGTTTGACTACTCCCTTCTTGCAACTGAGGCATGGCTGTCCCTCGCGATCGTAGACCAAATGCTCCGCCTGATATTTCCCTTCTCCGTTGATTGCATTGCGATAGGTTCCGTCGCTGAGCGTGGAACCTTCCTTTTCGATGGCTTCGGTGAGAATTCGAATCGTTTCGCGATGAATTCGCTTCCACTTGTTGAGAGATAGTTGATTGCATCTCGATTCTGGATGTGTTTTTGCTGCGTGCAGGATTTCGGCTGCGTAAAGATTGCCGATTCCGCAAACGACTTTTTGATCGAGCAACGCGACTTTGACGGCGCGATCCAAATGTCGGAATCGGCTCGTGAATGTCGATTCGTCAACGATCGATGCGTCTGGGCCAAGATGCTTTGGGCCAAGGTGTTCCTCGACCTGTTTTTCGTCCCACAGGCAGACCGTCCCAAGTCCCCGGCGATCCCAATAGAGAAAACGATCGGCACTTGCCCCGGACAATAAAAAAACAATGCGAGTATGCTGCTCGCTGGGCGGATCCGAGATCATGGCGATGCCCGCCATCTTCGGCTGCATCACGATCGAGTCCTTAGAATCCAAGCGAACGAGAACTCGCTTTGCAATGCGATCGACGGCTACGACTCGCGCTCCGACGACGCGTTGGCGAATGCGTCGCACGCTGGGTTCGGTCTTGATTGGGCGATACGGGATATCGGGCTCAACGACCGATTGGATGGTGCCCCCGATGATGGGCAAGAGCCCGCGGCGCATGGTCTCGACTTCTGGTAACTCTGGCATGGCCACCATTGTAGCACCAAGCCGTTCGGTCGTAGCCGCTTAGTTAGTACTACAGCGCAGAGTGGCATTTAGTCTTCCATTACAAACGCCCAACCGGTTTTGCGGAGCAAAACCGCCACATGTTGCGCTGTAGTATTTGGAATACGAAAAAACGGCTGGTGTTGCGGCACCAGCCGT
>JBEBHM010001198.1:0-1910 GCA_040080875.1 Pirellula sp. | reverse complement strand
CCCACTGCCTTGCAGGCTCCGCCTGGGCAGTGCATTCCAAGGCCGGAGCCTTGAAACGAATCCAGTTGCGGTGGCGTACGCCGATAACTGTCGAAAATTTCTAGATTTTGCGAAGCAAGCTGGTCCTTGACGGAGCATTGCTATGTAGTCCTTCATTAAAGCGGAGATCCTTCCCATGAATAGCATCGATCGACTGCGCGAAGTTTTCGGCGCGGTTTGCGATCTGGAAACAGATCAGCAGCGACAGCAATATTTGGATAATCATTGCGGCGACGATTCCAGTCTCCGGGAACGCATCGAAGCGCTGATCGCGGCAGATGGTGATGCGGGCAGCTTTATGCGGAACGGCGAGCAAATCGATGCTTGCTCCGCGAACTCCACCAATGTTCAGCTTATTGGCACACAGATCGGTCCCTACAAGATCCGGGAGCAATTGGCCGAAGGCGGCATGGGGGTGGTCTACGTGGCCGAGCAACTCGAGCCCGTGCGACGCAAGGTGGCACTCAAGATCATCAGACCGGGGATGGCCACCAAAGAAGTTGTCGCTCGGTTCGAGGCCGAGCGGCAGGCTCTGGCGATGATGGAGCATCCGCACATCGCCCGGATGATCGATGCCGGCACCACGGACGCTGGGCAGCCGTTCTTCGTGATGGAACTGGTCCACGGTGTTCCCATTACTCAGTATTGCGACCAACAAAAACTGACCAGCCGCGAGAGACTGCAATTATTTGCCAAAGTCCGAATTGAAATCATCCTGTACATCTTGTCCATCCATGTTCATTCATTTTGTTCGAGCTTACTCATTGCTTGACCTTAGCAAATCGTTTAAAGATAATCGAGCGTTTTTGAGAAGTTTTTTTGCTGGACTATGGAATTGAATTGCAACTTCTGACTGCGAGTGTTAACCTACGTTGACTGAAGAAGATCGACTCTGTCAACTCTCAAACTCTGTGCGAAGCGTCAACTCGTGAGTCAATTCAACATGGCAACCGTCACTCATCATCGCTTTACCGTTGACAAATACGAACAGATGATTGACAAGGGAATTCTCACGGAGAACGAACGCATTGAATTGATCCGCGGGGAGGTCGTTGAAAAAATGGTTGTTGGCCCTCTGCATAGTGCAACCGTAAATCGAATCAATCGCCTGTTGACCACGCGACTGCTGACCTTGGCAATTGTAAGTGTTCAAAATCCGATTGTTCTCGACGATAGCGAACCCGAACCGGACCTAGCATTGTTGGCTACACGTGACGACTTTTACGCTTCGTCGAAGCCGAAGTCGAGCGACGTGCTGTTGGTGATCGAAGTCGCAGACACTTCGCTGACCTACGATCGAGACATCAAACTGCCATTGTACGCCCAAGCTGGGATTCAAGAGTTTTGGATCGTTAATTTGGCGGAGTCAAAGGTCGAAGTCTATCGTCAACCGCTGCCTTCAGGGAGCTATGCGTCGCGAACTGATCTTTCCCACAGGGACATGCTATGTGCGCTCGCGTTTCCTGAAGTAGCTCTTCCGATCGATTCGATGTTGGGCTGAGTTCGCAGCGATAGCATGACCTTCGACCTTTTTGTTTTCGTCCAAATGCTGACGAAAGCATCGTTGAACAGTACCTTCTCGAGAGCGGAGAATACCGACTCGCCTTGAAATCGGGTTCGGGCATATTGAAAAGCCGGGCTATCGAGGGGTTCACGATTAGCATGGAAGCGATCTTCGATGAAAAAGCGAACATGCAAGCGATTCGGAAATTGCTCGAAGAATAACGACTAAAGGATCTGTTCCGGATCTGTCCCGACGTATTGGTGCTAAGCGAACGCAAGCGCTATGACTGCATAATCAAGCGGCCCGACTTCCTCGGTGCTCAACGGTACCCCTCCGCAGAAGCGTTGGTTGGGCCTTGTGCCCAACC
>JBEBHM010001197.1:0-1915 GCA_040080875.1 Pirellula sp. | reverse complement strand
ATAGTGAACCTGTCGCATTTCGCAATACCAATTGCCCGTTGAGCATCAGTAGTTCGTGTTGCCCAACATCCAACTGGCTCAAGTCAAAGTCGCAGTTGTAAGCGGCTTTCGAGTCATTGTTTGGTGAGCAACAGTCAGCTAACGGCGAACCCAAGTCCCAGATGTGTCCGGGGATTCCCGAGGCCTGCCCCCAAACTTCCAACCTTGAAAATCCAAAACGCAGAGGCGCTGAGACGAATCCATTTTGGTTTTTCCTCCGCGCTCACAGCGTCTCTGCGTTTCCAATTGTCGCTAGCTGCGACCTCTAAGAGATTCCGCCCACTTCAATTCAGACTCAGTAAACGGTGGATTTAGAGGCCGGTCGTAATCGATAGTGTAGTAACGGCCGTCCCGAAAGCAAGCGTCGATGATGGGCTGCAATTCGAGTACGACGTCGCGATCTTGACTGCGCAATGGGATCGCTATGTTGGGAAGCTCGTCCTGCAATTGAACTCCGATGCCTGCCGCTACCCAAGGGCGAGTCACGCGACGAATGCAAATTTTGTATGGGGCTTGATGTGCGATGGGCCACTCAGATTCCGGCATCGCCATGACGAATTCGCCACAACGCAATAAATCGATCTCCACCAAGTTGACCATTCCTTGAATGTACTCCGACTGCTTCTTGCGATAAGCCGCTCGGCCGGCTGGCATTGTCTTGTTCGCTGGACTCAGCAGTTCGATCACAGTAACAATGCGATTGCCGTTTCCCGAGTCCACTATTTCTAAGTGACGTTGTGGAGGAGATTCCATTGGGATGGGAATTTCGAACGGATCTGCGACTACGACTCCAGTTGGCTCTGAGTGGAGACCAGGGAATGAGGTTTGCAGCTCGACAACGCTGATATCCGGATACACGACTCTTGATCGCCCATCATCTGTTTCGACGGCCAAGCTTTCCTCGACGCGAGCGAGAAGCTCCGTTGGGAGTTGTTGATTCAGTTGAGTCGACGCGTACACCATGAACCTGGAATGAACATCCTGCCAGTGACGTTCCAAATACGGGTCCATGCCTGGAAATGGACTTCTCATTTGAGCAACTCAATCGGACCGAGATCGAAACAGCAAAAAAAGAACGTGAAACCATTCTAGCTCGCCAACGGAAACTCCGCCAATCCATGAGGTAGAACGGTAAACGCAGAGGCGCGGAGAGCGCAGAGATTTCCGAAGTCACTCTGCGTTCTCTGCGACTCTGCGTTTTAGACTTCAGTCAGGGCCCTTGAGTCCGGCGCCTTCGATTTTGAGTCGCTTCTCGACACTCGATGTTGCGATGTAGACCCTGTTTTGTGTGATGCCAAGTCGGTCCGCTGTCTCTGCCGCTGAGACTCGTTCTAAGCCGTGCATCACAAAAGCCTTCCAGTTTGTTTCGCCTACTTCTTGTCGAACGATGTGCATCACTCGCTGAGCGACTTCGCGATCGTGCTCTTCGTCCTATCGCTTGGCAGCGATACTTGCCGGATTCTCTAACTCCATGAGCGCCGATTCGAATTGGCTCCAGTCTTCGACTAGTGTGGGCGATGCACGTAGCTTTCGCGATGCCGTCTGCAATTGATGTACCGTCACGATTCGCAGCCATTTGCGGAACGACCCGGTCCGCTCCCTCTGAAATTCGGCATCTCCTGCATCAACACCATCGATATGTCTTGCACAATGTCATTGAACAGTGCCTGGTAGATTCTCCGAATCAGGAAGACTATTTTAGATTTAATCTTATTGACAGTGGATTGCCTTGAATTATCGTGTCGACAGCCCACGAATCGTTTTAGTGGGCAAAAGGGGGAGCATCTCGTTTTTTGGTCAGTTGACATGAAGGAATTCATTGTGTTTCCATGGGTGCCAGTCTCGCGTCCGTTTTTGACAAGTTGGATTCACGTAT
>JBEBHM010001196.1:0-1915 GCA_040080875.1 Pirellula sp. | reverse complement strand
GTTTTGTAATGGTAGACTCAACGCCAATCTGCGCTTTAGTACTAAGTAATCGATTCAACACCGGGAAGCTTAATGAGAATTGTGTTTGTAGGCGAATCGATTTGATGCGTAACTTGAGTTTGATTGTCCAAGCGATTGCGGATGCGGGAGGAGTCGCATACCAAGTTGGCGGTTGTGTGCGAGATCAGATCCTCAATCAGCCCAACAAGGACCTTGATATTGAGGTTTTTCATTTGGACGCTGAATCTCTCACCAAGATCTTGTCTCGCTTCGGTCGGGTGAATGAGGTCGGTGCATCGTTTGGAGTAATCAAACTGCATTCGTCGCGTTACGAAGAGATCGACTTTACGTTGCCGCGTCGGGAGAGCAAGATCGGTCGCGGTCATCGCGGCTTTCAGGTCGAGGTGGACCACACGATGACGGTCGCGGAAGCGGCCCGGCGACGGGATTTTACGATGAACGCCATTTATCGCAACGCACACGATTTAACTCTGCTTGACCCGCATGGGGGACTTACCGATCTACGCAATCGAGTATTGCGAGCGACAAGTGAGCACTTCGCGGAAGACCCACTGCGAGTTTTGAGAGGCATGCAGTTTGCGGCCCGATTTAATGCGTGCATGTCGCGAGACACACTAGAGATGTGCCGCTCGCTAAGCCATGAATACTCCACTCTCGCAATTGAACGTGTTTGGATCGAGTGGTCCAAATGGGCGTTGAAAGGGACCGTTCCCAGTCAGGGTCTGCGGTTGCTCCATGATTGCGGATGGATCGCACACTATCCAGAACTTGCTGCTCTTTGCGGTGTCGAGCAGGACCCAACCTGGCATCCGGAAGGAGACGTTTGGGTACATACACTCCATGTATGCGACGCCGCCGCCAGGATTGCGCAACGAGAAAAGCTCGCGGATGACCAGCGACTCATTCTTTTGTTCGCAGCGCTGTGTCACGATCTTGGGAAACCATCCACAACGGTCAATACCAATGACCGATGGCGTTCGCCGAACCACGCGCGCGTGGGTGTTTCGGTCGCTCAGCAATTCTTGGCGCGCATTGGATGTCCCATCGCCATCGTCGAAGTCGTCTTGCCCTTGGTCGCTGAGCACTTGATTCACATTCAGTCCGAAGCGACCCCGCGAACGGTCCGCCGATTGTCCGTTCGATTGGGAAAAGCATCCATCGTCCAACTTGGCAGGCTTGTCGAAGCCGATTTGAGTGGTCGTCCTCCACTGCCGCAGGAACGATCCGAAGCGCTTGAGCGATGGTTGGCGTTGGCCGAGCAGACGAACGTTTCATTCAATAAACCGGAACGGATCATTCAAGGTCGGCATTTGATCGAACTCGGATATCAACCGCAAAAATGGTTTGGGGCCAAGTTAGACGAATGCTACGAAGCTCAATTGGATGGTAAATTCGATGATCAAGCCACGGGCCTTGCATTCCTGAAGGCGATACTTGGTTGATTTTAGATTTTAGATTGGCGATTGGAGGATTTCTAATTCCCTCTCCCCACTCCCGACTCCCCACTTCCTAATTCCTAATTCCTAATTCCTAATTCCTAATTCCTATGCACCTTCCTGCCTTGGCTGGCCTATGTAGCATTGAGCATGCTGTGAATTGCCATTGGAGTCTCGACCAGAGTGTGGAGCGACTCAAGAGAATTCACTATGTGCTCAAACGCCTGTACGAAACGTTCACAGCCAGAATCACTGCGGAACCGATCTACGAACTCAAGACTGCGTTCAGCTATCACGCATACCTATGTTGTGAACAAGTGACCGCGGTTCGCAAGCGAGTATCAGAGATGCGCGAGCCACCCTTGGGGCTCGACAAGATACCACATACTGGACTCAAAAGATTGATGGACGAAGTCATCGCGGCGCCCTCTACGGAGTTGCTGCTGATCGGTTTATAT
>JBEBHM010001195.1:0-1916 GCA_040080875.1 Pirellula sp. | reverse complement strand
GCGCATAGTGAATAAATCGACGTTCGGGCTTGATTAGTCCGCGATAGACGTCTACAGTGTAGCTAATTGTCTCGAACGTGTAGAAGCTGATACCGAACGGCAGGAGAACCTGATACGCAGGGATATTTCCCACAAACCCAAGAAATCGAAGGTAACAATTCGCATTCTCAACAACAAAGAACAAGTATTTGAAATAGAAAAGCAATCCGAGGTGTGTTGCCAGCGTGAGTCCAAGCAAGCAACGCCGCTTTAGCACTTTATCATTCGGCGTTGCATGAATTAAGATTGCTGCGTAATAGTCAACGCCCGCAGAAAACAACATCAGTGCCAAATACTCAATTCTCCAAAATCCATAAAACACCATGCTGGAGATGAATACAAACCACAGGCGTGCCACTGATGGCAAAACCCAGTAGAGCGGAATCACAATCGCGAGGAAGACGAGATATGTTAGTGAATTAAAGATCACTGCTATAAATCAATTCGTCGAGCGTTGGAACCAAGGCCTCAAGAAGCTTCACGTGCCCCTCATATTGAAAGTGCATGAAATCATATTCCGATCGTCCAAACAGGTTCGTCGAGTCCTTCATGCCCCAGAATTGACCTGGAACGATACCATCGAGGTCAAGAAATCGAACATTGTCATACAAATGCGAGAGTTTTTGAATTTGCTCCTTAAATTCGCTATACTGCATTAGATCGTACGGCGGCTCGACATCTTGCCGTAGTGGAGGAATATAGAGCAGAACTTCTACTTTTAGATCTTGGGCTAATTCGAGCAACATTTCGAGCGATTGCATGTTGTCGTTTGCAATTGTCGAGATGACTGATCGCTTCGATTGCGGCGTAATTCCGAAGACGGTATTGCGAAGACGATATCGGAAAATTTCAAATTCTCCTCTCAGCGTAGAACGGTTGCGCCAAATATCAAATTGACTAGAGAGGTATTCGTTAAGTTTGAGTTCGGTCAATTCTTGAAGTGACTCAAACTTTACGGCTGGGCTGTTACTTTGTTCACTCGAATTTTGATGGATGCTTTTGAGACACTGGTTGAGCTTGGTTGCGATAGGAGAATCGCCGCGACAGTGAAGCCCTGCCGATGTCATGTACTTGAAAAAATGTTCTCTTACATTGTCTTCACGCAAGTCATCGTAAAAAATCGGCAGAACTAACGTGGAGACATGAATGCGATCTGTCCAAAACTGAAATAGTAAATAGAGCTCTTGTAGATTTGCGTTGGGAATTGAATGCCCGATGACTTGAACCTGAGACTCATACCTGTTGACAGCAAGTCCGATGTAATTAGTTTGGCCAGCTTCGAACTGATTGATGCCGTGAGTCTGCGAATTACCTAAAATAAGCAATACGTCTTTCGAATTGTTAGCGATTAATTCCTCAACGCCTTCGATGAATGTCGAGTCGGGGTTGTTGGTGTGAATCGTCACGTCATTCTGCCTAGCAAAATAACTAGACGTTCCCGTGCCAAGGTCAAAATCCTCATATGATTTTTTTTGGGAAAACCCAAAAGTAATGACCGCAGCAGCTACGCCAAGCGAGGTTGCGATTTCGACTAACGGAATCCAATCTCTCAATGTCGTGTTTTTTCTTATAACCACGGTTGCTATTGTACTATTTGACATCGCAAACGAAAGTGGGAAGGTTCCCACCACTTATTGCCCACTCGTAGAATTGCTGGTATTTTTGAGTTACGACATCCGTCGGAAGTTCTTGATCAACCCAACTTGCACCCCGTTTTCCCATTTCTCTTAATTGCAGAATTTCTAGCTGAGTTGCTGCGGAAAGTGCTGACGCAATTCCCTCAATTGTTGGAGGAACCCACCATCCACATTCAAGGCTCTCCATTCGACTCCAGGGCGTGCCCGTTGTGGTGATTACTGGCTGTCTCTTATACACAT
>JBEBHM010001194.1:0-1917 GCA_040080875.1 Pirellula sp. | reverse complement strand
GTTTCCAGTCTTCTTTGCGTAAAGCCTAGCGGGTTGTCCGCAGTCGTTGGCGGGACACTTCAAGACCAGTCCCAACTCGTCGAGTACTTCCATGGTTTGTTTGGCGAGATCTTTCTTTCGATCGATAGCGACACTCGGTTCAAGATCAGCATAACCGTGCTTCCCCGCCTGTTCCTTCAGCCATGCTTTGCTAAGCACGGTCAATTCCTTTCGTGGCGTATCAACGATCGCAGCATGGAACCACTTGAAAAACTTCTCTGGCTCCCATGATTTTATTCCAGCTACGGAAGGTAGTTCCGATTTCTTTCCCGTTGTAGCAGTGAGCGACGATAGTTTGGGACCATTCAGCAACGCCCACTCGCCAAGGGCAATAAGTGATCGCAGGGATTCTTGTTGGGTGGGAGATATCAATTCCGAACGCTGAATCTCCCGGACATGTTTTAGCTCAATAGAAAGCGACGAAAGATCAGGAATTGAACTTTCTCTACGTTGGTCGTCAGGCAGTTGTGGTTTCACAAGACGAGCATATAGCGAACGACCGAGCCTAAGCAAAAGTTTCTCCGACGAGGGGGCGCGTCTTGTACGCAAGAAATCATCCCAGTCGATAAAGGGAGTTGCGGCTATGTCCGTGGTGAAAGCAAAAACGTTGTCGATCCAGATAGTTCCGGTGAATTGGACT
This sequence comes from Pirellula sp., assembly GCA_040080875.1. GTDB lineage: Bacteria > Planctomycetota > Planctomycetia > Pirellulales > Pirellulaceae > JBKCUI01. The sequence continues at coordinate 1,238 of JBEBHM010001194.1, read as the reverse complement.
GAAGAAACCTGGTGAAAAAGTTCCAGAAGTACGTCACGCGTCAGGGCCTGCGGCTTGGAAGAAGCCGACAAGTCGCCAATAACCAGTCTTGAGGACTTGAGTATGGAATTTAAGTTCCTTGCGTCTATCGTATGATTCTTATTTACGTACTCATAGCATTCGTGGATGGTTGAACCGCGAAGCGTGGTCGCTTTAGTTGCATTGTCATCCAGTGCAAAGTCGTCTCGTTCGAGATCGGCGGCGATTCTCCTTTTTGCATCGAGCCAAATTGCCATTGCCCAAATCTTAAGACCAGACTGATAGCCGAGAAGCTTTGACGTCGTTGCAAGGTCACCTTGACGGTTGAAATTACTCTGAGCGACTGAGCGTGGCTCGTTGTCGTTATCTCTCATGAATGCAGTCTGATATTTGCTGGGGTATGAGGGCGAGGCGTGTGTAGGGAAATCACTTGCATCGAGGTGCAAGTTCAAGTGTACGTTGTTCCTTTGCGCCAGCCAGAGGGTTTTCTGGCGGCAGAATTGGACTAATCGGTACATTCCGCCAAATCGCTGGGTGAATTTGGGGCTGCTACGGCAATGCTGAGAATGTTCAGATGTACGTTAGCAGCAAACGAGGCCACAGGATACTCGGCAGATGGCACCCACGATGCAAGTGGCCCAATCTCAAGCTTTACATCGGGCCGAAGACCTACCCTTCCGCCAGTAACTCCAGCACATAGCTTTCAACAATCACAGCTTTGAGCGCTTCTGCGACCTTGCCTCCAAGAGTAAGGAGTCGTTGCTTTGCCTTGTCTGCCGATGCAATGGCCTGCTCAATCAACGCGTCGCGCTCCGCACTGGTAAGGCCGAGGAAATAATCTTCGACCAACTTGGATTTGCGCTGCGCATCGAGTTCCTCTTTTTCCTGCCGCCGCTGTTCTGCAGCCTTGCTCTTTCTGGAGGCATCCTCCGAAGCCTTTGCTTTTTCGGCCTTAAGTATCTCTTCCCTGAATGCCTTTGGAGTTTCAAAGTCCTTCTCAATTGAAGCGATCAAGAATCCGGGCGGATTTCCAATGAGACTCTGGTCCCCTTTCTCCCGTAGCCAAGTTGCGATGGTAAGTTTTTCCCGAACCATGTCATCACCGTAAAGCTTCACCAGCTCAGCGGCTTTAGCTTCCCGAATTCCAAAATCGAAAAGCAGCTCTTCGACGGATTTTTCTTTTGGGATACTCTTGGCGTCCAAATTTCTTGGAGCTCCTT
>JBEBHM010000431.1:0-7388 GCA_040080875.1 Pirellula sp. | reverse complement strand
AGTTTGGATCGTTGCTCTCCAAGAGGAGGACAACACACAATCCCGCAACGTCGACAATCGAAAACTAACGTTAGACCTCGTTTACCAACGCGGTCTACCCGACCCAACGGCAGCAAACCCCGATCCACTCGCGAATAACACGTTCCTCGACGGTTGCGTCAACGAAAGCGGCACTGTCAGAGACCTTTTTCGCGAGGGCGGGCCTTTGCGCGGCGTTGTGCTCGGCGGATGCGTCCAAATCGCATTGACCACGATGCCGATTTATCAACCAGACCACTTAATCAACCACCTCATTTTTTCCAGTGTCGTGCGTGTGGAATTCCGACACGAACAGGAATAGGAATCACAATTATGTCCGCAGGACGTCGACGCGCCGCTTATGTCAACACTGGCACCTTCGCCACTCCTGTCTGGGTGCATATCTCGCGAATCAGCGACGTACAGCGGCCCAAATCGCGAGGCACTTCTGAGCGAAAATATCGTGGCGCCAAGAACGTCAAGACAGTCACTGGCTACATCAAGTACGGGTGGACGTTCAAATACCACATCAAGGGCCCCAACGCCTCCGCCGACGCGGTGCTCGTCAAGCTCCAGGACTCCATGGACAGCGAGATCGTTCTCGATGTCCTGTTCCTCAATCAACGCATATCGCAACCGACGGGCACGTTCCCAGGCGGTGCGAATGCGGTCGGTGTCCGTGCTCCGGTCGTTGTCACCAAGCTCGACGAAAGCGAGAGCGACGAAGAGGGCTGCACCTATGATGTCGAGTTGATGGAGGTCGAGGACGAGCAATCCAGCGTCCTCAACGAGACCATGCCATTCACCACAGCGGTAGTGGCTGTCTAAGTCGGCTTTCTCTCAACCACTCAACCCTCAACCCTCAACCATACAATGACCGAGCCAGCCGGACGCATTGGGGCATACCAACCGCTCCGCATCAAGCAGGGCTCGGACTACTTGGAGGAGTTCGAGTTTCGCGATTCGATCACAAACGCCTTGGTGGATTTCACGGGTTACACTGCGGTCGCTCAGCTCCGAAAGTACGCCAAATCCCCAATCAAGACCGCCGATTTCGTCTGCACGTTTCCGAGCGCTGGAATTCTGCGCGTCCAATTGTCGGGGTCAATCACCGAGGCGATAGCGTGCGGCGAGTTACTCGGCGACTCGCAATCGCAATACGAATGGGATTGCGAATTCGTAGTGCCCGGCGGCGTCGTTGAACCGGCACTCTATGGCGAGGTCGAAGTCTTTCGCGAGGTCACGCGCACATGACATATGTCATAAAGCACAAGCCACGCACGCCAATCACCGTCATGGTACGGCAAGGGCCGTCTGGCCCCGAAGGCCCACCCGGAGCCGGGAGCACATGGGCAACCCTATCCGGCAAGCCAGCAACGTTTCCACCGTCTGCTCACTCACACGTGCAAGCCGACGTAACAGGGTTACGGACAACGGACGTACCGACGTTTGCTGGACTAACCACGACTGGCAATTGCAACGTCGCCCAACTGATATCGAGTGGTCCAGTCTACACGGACGCTCAAGTGCAACTGACAGGTAACTTTCGCTTGTCTTCGGCTGGAGGTGGTGACGGAATTGGAACGCTCCTCGGTGCCGGAGGGACCGGGTGGAATCGCCTGAATCTCGGAGGTACTACCTCCGCGTTCCCTGCAATCAAGCGATCAGGCACACAGATTCACACACGACTGGCGGACGACACGGGGTGGGCATCACTGCAAACAGGTCCAGTGACCTACAACGGCAACATGACGGTTGGCACTGGAGTCAATGCCGTCTGGAACACGGCGGGAACTGGCACGTTTCGATTCGAGGCTTGGGGGCCAACAGGTGCAGTCGACTGGATGGTGGCATACACCCAATCGACCGGTGGCAAATTTTTGAATCTACGGCCCAGTGGCGGTGCCAGCGCTTTTTCCGTATCGGATACAGGCGCGATTACAGCTAGCGGCCTGACGACACTCACCAATTTGCTTCTGTCGCCCTCCGCCTCAATCAATCCAGGTGTCAACGGCCAACTGGTCGTTGAGGCTACATCCAATACCCAACTCACGTTAAAGCTCAAAGGTACGGACGGTGTCGTTCGCACCAACACTCTAACACTCGCGTAGGCAATCATGCAACTGACAATCAAAATCAATTCAACCGGCGCACCCGACGCTCAAGACCGCGCAACGATGCGCTATCTCGTCGATCAAGAGAATCTCAGGAGAATCCAGTACAACGCACAAATAGCTTTTAGCAACGCTCAGCCGGGTGCGACGCAGACTCCGTCATTGCCGATCTTGCCGTCATCGACAGCCCAAGAGCTTCGTTCTTCGTTTGAGGCAGTCCTGTCCGAGCAGGCCCAAGCAACGTACCGGCAATACGGCGAACAGCAGGAGCAGGCCGAGACGCAAGCGGCATCGTTCCGAGCGGTGAAGCAAGCCTTCGCGCAACAAACGGACCCAGCAAAACGTACATCTGCGATCGCAGCTTTTAAGGCAGCACTTGCGTAGCACCCACGCATTCCTATTCCAACCCAATCGTAAAGCAAAAGCATGATCGATATTGAGAAGAAGATTCAGGAAACGCGGTTGCAGGCCGAAGTCGCCCTTGAAGTCGAACGGCTCATGCGCGAGATGCATGCGAGCGATACCACGCCCGAGCGCCGCGTCGAATTACTCGCCGAAATCGAAGCCCAATACAAGCGAGTCAAACCGTAATGGCACAAGCAATCATACCTCCATTCACGTCGTCAATCTCTGCTTGGTGGGACTTCACCGACCGCGCATCGTTGGGGCTAACAGGAAGCTCGATCGATCAGTGCGACGATCAGTCCGGCAACGGTAAGCATTTGACGATGACTGGCGGAAACCGGTTTCTTTCTCAGAATCGCGGTGGTAGAAATGTCGCTTACGCCAACGCGATCGAACGCGGCATGGTCAATACATCCATGTCGATCAACCAACGATCGTTTACGTTGATTCTCGCATTCCAACCCATAGCCTCCAAGCAATTGGGCAATCCGTCTGGAGCTATCGTCCCATGGCATATTCCCTCGTTTTTTCTGTACGGTTCACAAAGCGGCAAGTGGACTGGCATTCACGATGGATCAACGCACGTCAACGTTCCCGATTCGTACATGAGCGATTCGCCCACTTTAATCGTATGGTCATGCGGCGCATCATCTTCAAAAATTCGAATTGATGACGGCGCGATTCTGTCGGGCGCACCGATGGCTGCCGGGACAGCTACGTCAATGACATTTGGAAACTTCTCATCTTTGAATCTGGGGGTGATAGGTGACTTTCTGGGCGGCGTACTTCTCAATCGTCAGTTCGCTGACGCAGAATTTGAAACGTCGCGACGTTGGTCGGCTAACCATTGGGGGTGTGGCATTACCAAAACGCACGAAGTCGTTTGCGATGGCGACAGCAACATGATTGGAGGATTGTCATCGGGCTACAACGACGTAGAAGGATCGATTTACAATCCAGCTTCACAGCTCGCACGCATGCGACCGAACTGGAGAGTTTTCAATTACGCGGTTGGCGGAGTCTCAACCGCAACAAACACAGCAAATCTTGCCACTCAAGGCGCGTTGATTGTCGCGAATCCGGACGTGTCATTGCCGACAATCGGAGTCCACTCGAATGGCAACGATTACAGCGACTCAACTTCTGCTCAAGCTATCACGCGCATGCAGACCTACGCGGAAACGTTGGGCGCCAATCGCCAAATTCATTGCACTATACCGAACCGGGTGACATCTGGATTCAATGCGTGGGCCGCTGCAACCAGTGCGTTGCAAAAAGCGACGTTTGCGCGCGTGGCCGACTTGCGATCGATTCCTGAATTGGCTGACTACACGGACACCGACTACTTTTCGTTGGATCAAATCCACCGCGACGAGAATGGCTTCGCGCAAGAGGCTGCGGTTATCGCGAGCGTTGCTGAAACCGCCCCGCCTGACCAATTTTGCCGAATTGCGTTCCGCGCTAGTGTGGGGGCGATAGGGTCGAAACTGCGCTTGCACGTGACATCCAGCTTGATAGGCCGAAGCGGCGAACGCGCATTTTCACAAACGGCATTTTACGGCGAAACCGAGGCCGACGGTTCGCTCGACGACTTGGACCTGCCATGGAGTGCGTTGCCAGGTGTCGGGCAATATCGATTCCGATTGCTCGACGACGTTGGCCGCACGGTCCACGATCGACTGGCCACCGTCCCATCCGTCGCGAGCGCGGATTACGCAGCGCTTACGTAGCACCGTACTTTTCCACGTACTCCGACCATGGAAACAGTGGTTTCTCCAGAGCGGTGTTGACCGCGTTGTGAATCTCCCATCGCCACCGTTTTGAATCTTCGAAGCGGGGCGGGTTCCGATTCTTGATTGCAGAATATTTAGCAGCGCAATCGCAGCCGAAGGAGGGTATCTCCGCTTCCCAACTAGCCAGCGAATCGGGAGTGAATTCCATCGTATGGAATCGCAGCCAGTGTACTCGACCGCGTTCGGCGAGCGACACGTAAACAGTGCTGGATTCAATTCGGTGCCGATAACTCACACCATCGGACCGCACAAAATGGGCCGGGTAGACGGTCTCGTTTTTGACGTAGATTCTCACGGAATGAATACCGGCAAGCCGAAGTACAGGGACAATGGATCATTCAAGCACACCTCAGTACCCGGGTTGAATACACAACTCGTGTCCAAATCAAAAGCCGTCGTCGTAACCATCGCCGGCAACGTGCTACCGCACCCGGACGCATCCCCGATTCCGACGGACATATTCCCGTACAATCGCCCGTACGGTTGGCAGACACCATCCGCGACCACACTGAAATATTGCATCGTCCAACATGGAGCACCTAAGCCATTATTGACGGTACACGTTCTCGCTACGTAATCGGGAGTCGGGCATACGAGGTAACCGTCCTCGGTCGGAATCGACTCGGTCGGATCAGACGTTAAGCAAATTCCCTCGCATTCGATCGTGCACAAATCCGGCACGATGCATGGAGCCAAACATCCGTCGATTGCCTCTGTCGTATCGTCCGGTAGCGTGTCATACAATTTATGGTGCCAGTACTCACCGTCGGTGAGAGACCCGGAATAGCCAGGCCACAACGTCACGTCGGACCAATCCGGTTCGTTGTCCATGTCGTCGACGTTGTACGCTTCCGCACCCGTACAACACCCGAGACTAGTAAACTCCTCGAACTCGTTGATGTATGATGCGCTCCAAATGGATTCGCGAAAGCCAACATTACGTCGCACGGACACGATGTACTTCGGTACCGGTCCCGCGCCGCAGTCGACGATCGCATGTTGAACAAACACATCGACGGATTGATGCTGGTAAATCAACCCGAGACGCTCGCACCACACGACCTCGGTATCGACATCGCCTTGAACGCAATCGAACAACGTCGGGCACCCGCCCGTGTTCGGGTATCTCTTGAGGATTTGCGTTGTCACTCGATGATATGTGACACGTTGCAGCTCGGCGCTGACCACTTGGCGTGGTTGGGTCGAATTGTACGTGTAGTGCCTCACGAAACAACATTCGCCCGCAGCCTCCCATGTTCCATCGGCGGTCATGCCAACTATTTCAATCTCCGGCAACAGGGCGGGATTGATGACGCAACAGCACTTTTTGAAGAGACAGCCCATGTCAGCAGTCCTGCACTTCGAACGCGGCCCACCGCCTGTCGATCGGTAACGCGATGCCATCCACTTCCGCCGGAATACCTGTCGGAAACGCCCACACGGGCACCGTGATTGCGGACGGTTCCCAGCCAGTCGAAATGGGTAATTGGAGATACGCCGAGCCGCTCGCACCGGCGGCAATTGCTCCGATGGTGCGAATGAAAATGGGCGTTTCAGCGGACACGCCGAATTGAATTAGCGCCGTGGCTTTTGCGTCCAATCGCGTGATGATTCGCGCAAACCCCGCGATTGTGTTCGCTCCGATTTTGTCCCGATACGTCGTCCCGCTCGCATTGCTCAGCAGCGACGCATATGGCCCTGCGTTGGTCGTATCGAATGACGCTTGCACGACGCCATCGATTGCGATGTCGAACAAGGCGTCATCCTCCGCCGCCTCCAGTGCGATCGCAACTCGATTGGCATCACACAGGTTGCCCGCGATCTCAGAGCGATTGGCCGCCGTGAGTGGCAAGAACGCTGGCCAACACTTGAAATATCCAGGAATGCGACCCGAGAATGCCGCGTCCTCATCGTCCGGTATGAACTCGCCGAGCAAGATCGGTGCACCCGGCTTGATCGCGTAGCCCGTCTCATTTTTGCCGACGGCTTTCGTGTACGGCAACCGCTTGGGATCGTTACCGGGTCGTGCGTCCAGACGTCCCGATGCCGTCGCGTCGAACGCTCGTTGCAGCGCTGATGCCGATATTGCGGATAATCCGTCACCAGCCTTCAATCGGGCCATTCCTAATTCCTAATTCCTAATTCTCAAAGCCCCAGCACAGCGGCAAAATTCACCGTATCGTAGACGCGCTCCACGTACGCCCACGCGGGCCGCCGTGATTTCTTGGTCCCGTCCAAGTGGTGTTTGTACTGTATCCACAGGTAGTCATGAGCATTTTTCGCCACGCCCGTAATCCCGCCAATCGTCAGGCCACTGGCATTGAAACCGGCGGCGAAGTGATATTCAATCTCGTTGTCACGACCCAATTGAAATTCACCGCTCGCCCCGAGGTCCAACAACTCTTGGCCAGCGAACGTCAGATAGGGCAGCACGTTCGTCTTGCCCGTGTTCGCGCTGAGCGTCTTGATATACTCCATGAAAGTTTCCGCGCGATACATGCGCGAATTCTCAAGCCACAGCTTACGGCAAGACAGCTTGAGCGCGGGGATAACGACGTCGACGCCTTGGACATCGCCGTCGGCGTCTACCTCGATCGCCCCTTGATGGTCGGGCGCGGTGTTTGGAAATCGCGCGGTGGCTCGGCTGTTGGTAATTCGGATCGTTCCACCGCCCGTGTCGAACGACCAACGCAACGCGGTCTCGTCGATACCGACATCGTAATCGATCTCGAAAATGAAGTGCCCTGTGTCGTCATCCTCTTTCCACTTGACCTTGCCGCGCGTCAGATTGAATATCCTACGATCGGTATTGTCCAGGCAAAACACGTAAGCGTTTTGAAGGTAACTTGGATCGGCGCGTTCGTCCGCAGTTGTCGCCCACACGTCGTACGTGACGGTGATCGTCGATTCGCGACCGACTCGCGTTTCCGCTCCCGAGGCACCTACGATCCGCTTAAGCTTGAACATTTGGTTAAGTCGCTAATGCTTGTTTGGTGGTTGCGGTTGGCTTGGTCATGATTTGGACCATCTTGGTTGTGTTGCGTGCGGTCACGTTGGC
>JBEBHM010001193.1:0-1917 GCA_040080875.1 Pirellula sp. | reverse complement strand
TGTCAAGATCAATATGCCCGAAATCCTCACTTCGGCAATCTCCGAGTAAAGGGGTATTACGGGGGGTGTTTTTGGGAGGGAAGATACAGACTACAAAAACTTGTAGATGAGGCCGCTGTATTGGCTTGTTCTGCGTATGTGGATTTGAATCCTGTTCGGGCTGGAGTGGCTGAGTCCCCCGAAACAAGTCCGTTCACTTCGATTCAGACCAGAGTTGAATCGGAGAAAGAAACGCAAAAGGCTCGTACGCAAAGGAAATTGCAGAAACGCCGCAAGACCAAGGGTGGAACCAAGCCATCAACGCAACCGGCCTATGTTCGCCGTGACGAGTGGTTGTCGCCATTGACCATCGAATCTGGCCGTTCGAGTCGCGTCGGACCGATGCCGAGCCGTTCGTCCAAGCGTGCGAGTGACAAAGGGTTCTTGGAAATGACGATGGATGTTTATCTGAAATTGCTGGATTGGACTGGACGTCAGATAAGGCGAGATGGCAAACATGGTCGGATTCCGGCATCTGCCGCCCCGATCTTGGATCGGATCGGATTGAAGGCGGACGTGTGGTTGGATGTTGTGAAGCGATTCGGCAAGATCTTTGCGAGAGCAGCGGGCAAGCCTGATTCGTTGGCCCAGGAAGCGACCAAGCGAGGCCAAATACGATTGATATCGCATGGCTCCCCGATGACTTGTTAGTGGTGGTCATTGGTGGGAATAGGCGGTTGAGTCACGATCGGTATTGAGTTTCCTCACCCGTTGTCAGATTCCACACGCAGGGTGATCCACTTACTATCAGAGCAGTTAGACGAATTAGATTCTTACCCCAGCGAACTATACAATGTAGAATTGAGCTGCACGCGGTTCTTCACTCAACGAACAGTAGTATTCCTATGTCAGAAAATCCCACCCTTGCGGTGAACTACGCTCACCAAACAGTTCCATCTACGATTGAACATCGACTTGAAGAACTTGGGGATGTTCCCGCTAACCGCGTCCTCCAATACCCGCCACCTGGTTCGGCAACTCTGATTGACTTGCTGTCTGTAAACGAATCAAAGCAACATCTTTGTGAGTTAGTCGATGGCTCTTTGGTGGAGAAGAGCATGGGAATCAAGCAATCGATAGTAGCTGTCACGATCGGTTCAATTCTTCGGAATTTTGCTTCGGCTAAACAACTGGGTTTTGTCACAGGTTCGGATGGTTTTTTTCGATTGCGTTCTTCGGTGCGTGGCCCAGACGTGTCTTTTGTGAGCAGGGATCGATTTCCAAAAGGCCAAGCAATCGATAAATATCCATCAATCGCGCCGAACTTGGTCGTCGAAGTTCTCAGCGATGGCAACACGCGTGGCGAGATGAATCGCAAACGACTGGAGTATTTTCATGCTGGGGTCGAACTGGTTTGGATTGTCGATCTCGTGAATCGAACGATTGCGATCTATCATTCGAGCGCAGCCTATCGTGTGGTCGGAGAAAACGACACGATCGATGGCGAAGAAGTATTGGCAGGTTTTCAGTGCAAAGTAATCGATTTCTTCGCCGACTTGGACAAGCTTGAGTCAAGCGAGTACTTGTGAGTCGTAGAAGAAAAAAGGGGGCAGATCTCTTGAAAGCGATAAACATGCACCTGCACCGAAGCCGCGTTTCATCACAAAGACCGGATGCAGTTCCTACCCATTCTATGCAAGGTTCATCGGAATTCGTGCGATCCCTGTTAGCTGGCGAATTGACTTTAGACGAGGTTTTGGAGCACTACGCTTCCCTGGTCTATTCACAATTCGGGCGATACGACCTTGCCTCGCAAAAGCTAGGCGTCGACTGGCGAACCCTCAAGGATAAAGTGAAACCAGACCTGATAAACAAGTTCAGACCAATCCCTAACCCCTAATTCCCAATTCTTAATTCTTAATTCTTAATTCTTAATTC
>JBEBHM010000430.1:0-7389 GCA_040080875.1 Pirellula sp. | reverse complement strand
CGACCGTCATCCTGGCATTGGGGTTTCGAGATGTCTTGGAGCCAGCCCTAAGCGGAAATGCTGGATTATTGCGATCGATTGTTGAACAGCGAAAAGACTTTGCGTCCATTTTGAAGGCAATGGAAAACGCCGAAACCGATATCTTGGTGCTGAACGTACCGGATCCGCTCGATACCGCATGCTTGTCATCGATCGAGTCGGCTGCGCGCGTGCTCAAGGTATCCGCGTCGGCGCTTCGAAAACTTTACTTACTCGACGATGGTGACCATCTAACGGTCGCTGGCTTAATGGAAATTGGGGCCCAGATCAATCGCGGGACTCTCCGCGAGCTCAATGCAAAGCATGTTTTGCCAGCCAACCTTGCAAAGCAAATTTCGTCGTACACCAAATCACTGAACGAAGTCATTGCGGATGCAGTTGGGGAGAACGACAAGGCGTATGTATGCGATGTTTCGCAGTTTTTGCGAGGTATTGCGCAGCGAGGCGAGATCATCGGTGGCCGACAACTCTCAGCCGATTACCTCGGTGGGTTTTATGGCTTAAACGGTTTCTCACCGGGAATTATTGGTCATGGACTTATTGCCAATGAGCTGATTCGATTCTTGAATGGCCAATTCGGTGCATCCATTCCGTTCTTGGATTTGGAGCCGCTTTTGGCAACCGACCCAGTGGCCTCTTATCGGATCGCTTCCGGTCGAGACTGGTCGGACTCGGAGTTGGAGGCGATTCCCTTCGCAAAGTCGCAAGTCGACGGTGTTGTCGGAAATCTTGGCAAGTCATTTGAACGAGCCCTGACTGGTGAATCCCTGGATCGGCGATACAACCAGCTCTATCGAAACGAGCCGACAAAGCCATTGACGTTGCCGCCTGGTTTAATGCAAGAACTGCCACTCAACAAGTACGCTAGTCATCATGGTGACGCTATGCGAGTGATCAATTGTCAACGGGCCGAAGACATCCAATTTGGTGCTTGCGCTTGCAATGTGTTTGATGGTCTTGCCATGTTCGGTGGGCACTTGGAAGGCTCGTTGCGGTTCACGTTTAGCCCGCCGATCAACAACATCTCGCACTTTGAGCTATGCATTGATGCGCCGCTGACTGCCGAAAATGGTGTATTGTCGTCACCCGATTTTCTGCGGTTCCCATTAAATTCGCCTCGTGTTGTTTCGCCACCAGCGACGACTTGCTCCGGCGATGTGAACCTCGTGACGGGCCAAGTAAGCAACTTGAATTTCATGTTCGTCTTTGAAAACTCGGGGCTCAAGGCCCTTCAGGATCTCAATCCTCGTAGTTTCCCAAGACCTGCCATCATTCGATTCAAAAGCTCTCTTGAGCCGCAAGAACGAGGACGCGTGTATGGAACAGCATGGGCGCGGTTTAAGCAACGTCCAGATGGAAGACTCGACTTTCTATTCCACGGAACTGCCTTTGTTCCTATGGGTCCTGGCTTTCAATTCGCTCTCCCGCTGGGAAGTCCCGATGGCGATTTTGCAACGGTCCCAGCAAATGGAACACAATTGCATCCGCATTTGCATCTGTCCACAGAGGAGACAAGTCAACTTGCTCGTGCGTCGAGTAAGCCCATGATTCCCACAAACACGGTCCGCGAATTCACGGCCGATTCAAGTCGCACGTGCTTTGGAGACGACTTCAACCTAAATCATCCGGAATTGGGATTTGGTCGCGGACGATCGTATTTAACTGGACGAATCATGATTCAGTTTGGCGAGCGATTCGACGACTCTGTGCCATTCAGCGTTTCGATGTTACCGCCCGGCGGTCTTGCACAGAAACGGAATTTGTCGCCGCTTCAAGATGTGTTTCCAGGCCGATTGGGACAAGGAATGGAAGGACATGACACCGCATTGCGATTCCCATTGCGGACCTATCGGCAAAACGATCTTTATTTGATCGACGATCCGTTCGATATTGCGGTAGGTGCTGTCAATATCTACACCGGCGAAGTGATTGGAGATTTTTTGCATAGAGCGTTTTTAGGACAAGCGATGTTTTTTGCTTTGGTCCGAGTCGAGCCACGAACGCCTCAAGGTTCGTTTGAATATCGAGGGCCATCCATGTTCGAGGGTGGGCCAAAAGGGCAATTAAGATATCGATTCAACGGAACGGTTTTGCTTCCCTATCAAGAGGGCTTTCGATTCCCATTGCCTGATTTGACAAATAGTGTCCCAATTGGTCCCAACTCACAACTGGATCCTTTTTTCCAGATTGAAGCGATTGACGAACAGAGTCAACCGACCTGTAGGAAAAGTGGAAGTGGGCGAATGCAGGTTTCCAATTCCGGCGACCGTTTTTCCTATCAATTCTCGATATCCAACCATCTCCATGAAAAGTCGACCTTCGAATACACCAATCACTCGCAAAATGGTCAGTTTCGTATGAGCAGCCTCGCGTGGTTGCGATTTAATAATTCGAAACACAACCGAAATGACGGGTATGACATGGTCACCTTCAGTGGTTTTGGTCGATGGAACCTCGACAAGAATGACCGGCAACACATTGCATCCGTCCAGATTTCAACCGCTTCCGACCGACCTTTCGTAAGCATACTTATTGATGGAGGCAATGTATCCAATGTCAATACACGACCTGCAAATGAGACCCCACCACTTACTGCCCTGACCGACAAAAACTAGTTCTGCAATACTTGCAGCACGTAAGCGATCAAGTCAGCGAAGTTGAGTTCAGGCATTGCACTTCACAAATCTGTTTACCCAGGAATGTATTCGGGGGCCGGCCCAAATTTGAATCTTGCGATTCATGGAAAGGTGCATTTAGCTCGGTAGATTTTGATGCCGTTAGGCCCCCAATAACCTTTCCTATCTCGATTCTATTTTATCGGCATTGACGATATGGCATCCAAAACTACGCAGACGGTGGTGCCCGACTTTGGTATGAGACACGCCTTCTTTCGTGAAATTGAAGAAAACGAATGGTATCGAATTCACGAGGGTGAGCATTCCATTCCTGCCTATCTTCGAGGGACTCTCTATTTCAATGGGCCAGCGAAGTTTCAGTTTGGCCACGGGTTGCGGTATCGGAATTGGCTCGACGGGGACGGTATGGTTTGTGCCTTGCACTTTGCTGAGAACGGCTTGTACTGTGCCAATCGTTTTGTGAGGGGGCGCAAATTCGTGCGCGAAAAAAACGGTGATCCCATCTATCGATCGTTTGGCACCGCGTTTCCCGGTGATCGGCTAAAACGAGGTATTGGTACCGAGTCCCCCTACAACGTTAGCGTCTTTCCCTATCGAGGCAAACTACTTGCCTTTGGGGAACAGAGTCTGCCGATGGAACTCGATCCCGTTACGCTTGAAACGGTGACGCCCGAACATACTTTCGATTTCGAAGGTGCGCTCAATGATGCAGCACCATTCTCGGCACATCCCAAGATCGATGATCGGACAGGCGAGCTGCTAAACTTCGGTGTTTTCTTTTCTCCTCTTCGACCTGTTCTCGTCTACTATCGATTCGACCAGAACGGTGCATTGGCTTGCCGAACACAAGTGCCATTGGATATGCCCTGTTCGTTGCATGATTTCGCATCAAGTGAACACTTTGTCATCTTCTATCTAAGTCCGTACGTGTTGGATTCTACGGGATTGACGAAACGTGGGTTGTCCACGCTCGATTCGCTTTCGTGGCAACCTGAACGAGGCGGCCAAATCCTGATTCTCAATCGATCCTCTGGCGATGAGGTGGCTCGCATCCCCATCGCGGGCAAGTACTGCCTGCATACGATCAACGCATTCGAACGCGATTCTACGCTGGTTTTGGATGTGATTGAATTGGAACGACCAATGTACGACCAGTATCTCCTGCCAAACCTATTTGAAGACGCGCCCGGTGGACAACCAACTCGCTACGAGATCGACTTGGACCGCTTTACAATACTTGAAAAAAAGGAAATTCCGTACCGGTGCGCTCCGGATTTCCCAACCATCGATTCGCGATTGCAATCGAGTGCCTACAACCAAATGTGGATGCTTGGAATCTCTAAGACCGGATCGCAAGGAGCGAAATTCTTTGATCAACTCGTGCATGCAAATTGGTTGACGCCCAACGAACTCGACATTTGGTCTTGTCCGGCAGGGTACTACTTAGGAAGTGAGCCCGTTTTCATCCCGTCTCCAGATACCGTCGATGACGGAATCGTCATTTGTCATCTTCTCGACGGCATGACTTTGACAAGTCACTTTGCATTCTTTCCGAGCAATCATATTTCCAAGGGACCGTCTGGATTGATCACGCTTGCCAACTCGATTCACCTCGGTTTTCATTCATCCTTTCAGCCATCCGCCGAATAACTGGAATCCGTCCTGCGGCTACTGGATGTGAACAAGTCGGGCAAGGGAGTTGGAATTCAGTTGATGGATGGCGGCGAGCAAGGAAACCCAGAACGCTATATCAAGCTTCGTCCGATCACTCAAGTCCAGACGGGACCAAGCATCGCAGGATTTGAAAGGCTCTAAAAACAACTGGCGGCAACATCGAGAGATGGGTTGAACTGATGCATCGTCAAGTGTGTTCCCAAAGTGACACAAGCATGAATCTGTCACCTCGTCTATGAGTCCTGGACTGCCGCTAGAAAACTGAATCGCAATCGACATCAATTGATAGATTGCAAACTCAATCGACGGCAACGCTTTTAGCTGTCCCCATATCGGCGAGACTTTGACAACACGAAAGTTGCATAGCAGTTCCGCGATTTTTGGCGCTAACAGGACTTGTTGACTTTCGTTTCCAATTGGCATTTGATGAGGCAGACCTATAGCCATCATGGCCTGCGAAGCTGTCCTGATTGCGCCGTTTAGCCGCCAGCTGTGCCACTCGGGTTGAAGCTCAAACAGGTTGGCGATGCGATTTACGACATTGAACATAAACGTCACGGCTAGACCGTCGACGACTCGTTCGTTGAATTCGACTGCACTAAGTCCTTGCCGCATCTCATCGCTTGCGGGAATTGCAAGATTTCGAGTACTTGCGACAGCGGTTGCAATCAATGTTGCATCGAGCCTGTCGAAGTCCAGCGATTGCAGCTTTGGGATCAATTCATCGACATCTTGCCGAAGAACCGATTGTGAAATTGCTTCAATGAACTGAATCGTCGTCTTGCCACTTGTTCCTGCCGACCGCAAGAAAATCGAATGAGAGTCGGTTCAATAGAGGCATTGATTCGCGACGGACACAGCGACGGCGATCGCCTCGCGAGTTCGTCTAGGTAGTCCGCCCGCGTGCCACATCGATCGCCTCCATGCATCGATCGCCGCAAATTGATACGCAGGACACCCTCTGAGTGCGTTGAATATCTTTGGGTTACCGAGTGGTGAACCAATAATTGGCGTCAGCATATTTCCGATCCACGAATTTCGCATAAACCTTTGGTGATACCATTGGTCGACATTGGAGGGGATTGTGATCGGGGCGTTGTAAGATTCTCGGGGATTCATCAGCTGACCTCCTTTGCAGCACAAATATAGGAAACTTGTTCCATTGTACATGTAGAAATCTAGTGCGTCTTCAAAGCTGCAAATTGGGGTAGTGGAGGTTGTTAAACCTCCTAGATCGCCGGGATCTTTAATGGGCGAGATTTCGTCGAAAGGGCACTGTGACTCCCTTATTTTTTGCCGAAATGAGCATTTTGATTCATTTCCATGCATCGCAAATCTTGAGACAAAGGGAATTCCATTCGCAAGAACCGCCTTGTTCCATCCCTCTGCCCAATTTGAATTACGAGCGCAAGTATGTCCCCAACTCAACTTTTGCAAGACAAATCTGTCTCCCATGAATCTCATGACATTCGCCTGACAAAATATGCGAAACGAGCAGGTTGTGCGGCAAAGCAACCACCGGATTATCTGCTTGCACTATTGCCTACATTGCCGCGTACATTTGACGAGAACATTCTCATAGGTAGCTCCACGATGGACGACGCAGCCATCTACAAATTGAATGATGACTTGGCTTTGGTACTAACAACTGATTTTTTTACACCGATTGTCGATCTACCTTATGACTTCGGGGCCATCGCGGCTGCCAACGCACTCAGCGATGTTTACGCGATGGGAGGTAAACCACTGTCGGCACTTAGCATCGTGGGGTTTCCTGATTCCGTGCTACCTCCGGAAGTACTGCGAGACATTTTAAGGGGAGCAGCAGACAAATGTGCGGAAGCAGGTATCGCAATTGTGGGTGGGCATTCCATCAAATCAGAAGAGCCCATTTTTGGATTGGCTGTTGTTGGCACAATCCATCCACATCGAATCCTTGCGAACAGCAACGCCAAGCCCGAAGACTTGCTTGTTCTCACAAAGCCGCTCGGACTCGGGGTCATTACGACGGCCGCTAAAAATGGAAAAGACAAACATGGAGCGATTGAGGATGCCATCGAAGTGATGAAGACACTCAACAACCGTGCTTGCGATGTATTGACGCGTGGGAACGGCACCAACGCGATGACCGACATAACGGGCTTTGGGTTGCTTGGCCATCTTCGCAATATTGTGGACGCCAGCGGTGTTGGCGCCGTTGTTTATCTAGACGAAGTACCCATCCTTGGAGCGCCCCATGATTACGTGCGAGACTACGTTCGCGCCGGAATCGTCCCGGGAGGGACCAAAGCCAATCATAAATTTCTAACCGACTGGGTACAGTACGCAGCCAATATCAACGAAGTCGATCAGATGATCTTGTGTGACGCGCAAACATCTGGTGGTTTGCTTGCATCAGTCAAAGCAGAAACCGCACAAGCAATTGTCCAAGAATTGCACGCGCACGGCATGGCCGAAGCGAAGATCATTGGACGCATTACTGCCGAATTGCCAAGAAAAATCTCGGTCATCCCTTCGCGAATGCATGGATAGCCACGCAATGGCTTGACGACTGTCCCGAACGAAAAACTCGACGGGACGGTGGTCCGACAGTGGTCCAACAGTGGTCCCATCCTTCAGTAGTTTTCATCCTGCCGCTTGGCTTACGGCAATGCGATGCCAATCGCTTTGCAGTTCTTCGGAGAGAAACGCCAAAGTACTCCCTCTCCTGAACCATCGCCGTGGAATTCAATCAATCGCAATTTTTGGTGACGATTCAAGCCTTTGATCGTATCGTGCAAACGTTCTTTGGATTGGAGGCCATCCACTGGTGACAGCGGATCGTCGATTTGTTTTGGCCAGCCTTCCTCTTGAAACGCAGTCAAGACAAGTTCTTGATTTCTTGCTGGCCATCGAAAGTGTTTGACAATGTAATCTGAAACACGAAGCTGTCGGTGAACGGGATCCCAATATGGGAACGGAACTTCCGTTGCACTTGGTTCCGCGATAACAAGCGGTAAGGCGACGTTCTTGTGTTCGATTTCAGACAACACATTACTAG
>JBEBHM010000429.1:0-7397 GCA_040080875.1 Pirellula sp. | reverse complement strand
CTTCCGCTGTTTTCAAATGATTCAGGTTGATGGCTTGGATCAGGTCCAACTGCTGGCGTTGCGTATCGCGATGAAGTTTTGAATTACCAACGTGAGAAACTTTGGCTTGGGTGATCGGCGTTTCCGCAGATCCGATGGCGGTCCCCTGGTGAATCGATGGCAGAAAGGCGCTACCGTAGTTTTGAACACCTCCGTGCCCCCGAGGAGGAGAGATGGTTACATAGGCTGGCAAGCTATCGCTTTCGCATCCCAGCCCGTAACTTACCCAGGCCCCAACGCTGGGTCGCACCAAGTTTGCTTGTCCTGTATGCAATCGCAAGAGGGCTTCGCCGTGCGCGCTCCCCTCCGTGTGCATCGACCGGATCACGCACAGCCGATCTGCCTGTTGACTTAAATGTGGAAAAAGCTCGCTCATCCAAACGCCGCTTTCACCGTACTGCGCAAACCGGAACGGACAAGCCAACAAATCGCCGAGTTTCTTGCGATCGCTCCCGACTACCTCGGGTGACAACGGCTTGCCAGCGTGCTCGTTCAGCATCGGTTTCGGATCGAACAAATCCACATGGCTCGGTCCTCCCCACATAAACAAAAAAATAATCCGCTTGGCTCTCGCCGCAAAATGCGGCAGTTTCGGTGCAAGCGGGCTCAGTTCACGCGCCGAAGCTAACGAGCGGGATTGTCCCAGCATGGCGGACAATGCTAGCCCTCCGAATCCACATGCGCTGTTGCGAAGCATAGAACGGCGAGACGACCGAGCGGAAAAATCAAAGCAGGCCATGTTGTGCTCAATCCAAATATTGAAATCGACTCGATACAAATAATGCGTGACAAGCCAGCTCCAGGGCTCGCTGGTCTACATCTCCTTGGGCGTCGGTGCCCTCGGTTCGAAGCTTCCTTTGCATATTCTCTAAAAACAATTCTATCGACCGATGTTGAGCCTCACTTGGGCCGGTTCCAACAATCATCTTAAACATTCGATCGATTCGGGCCCCAACGTCACCCGTAGGCGACATTTCCATAATGCGCTTCGCTGTCGCCTTGGCATTCTCCATGATCATTTCGTCATTGAGCATGAACAGCCCTTGCGCAGGGACCGTCGTGTTGGGTCGCATGCCTGTGGTGGTATGCGGGTTGGCGAAGTCTAAGATATCGAACAATTCGGGCAGGTCATTGCGAATGACAGGCAGGTAGACACTTCGGCATGCAAAATCCGTACGCCGCCGAACTTTGTTTTGACCGACCGCCGTCGCTTGATCTCCTAAGTAAGAGACCGTCGAATTCACCCAGGACACATCCAAGTTATCGGCGGTCGATAGAAGTCCGTCGCGAAACGATTCAGGGTCCATTTTTCGGCGATGAGCACGCCACAAAAATCGATTCTCTGGGTCGACTGCGTGATTGCTCGGCTCGTACTGACTGCTCAACTGAAATGTTTGGCTCAAGACAATCTCTCGAACCAAGTGCTTAACAGACCAGCCCGAATCGATCAGCTCCATCGCCAGATAGTCCAACAACTCGGTGTGCGTGGGCGGTTCGCCGGTTCGTCCGAAATTGTCCACGGTTCGAACAATCCCGCGTCCTATCAAATGATGCCAAACGCGATTGGCCAAGACGCGCGCCGCCAGTTGCCCCGAACGGCTGTTTCGATCGGTTAGCCACTGGCTGAGCGCCAATCGACCGCTTTCTTTGGGAGAAATCGTCTCAAGCGTGCTATCGGACAAAACGGTCAAGAACCCTCGTGGAATCTTGTCACCCAATCGATCGAATTGACCTGCGATGCGTATGTTTTCATCAGCCGGTTCATCCACATCGACGGGGATCATGGCTCGAGGTGGAATGGCTGGAGCCTCGGCAATAGTCTTTGCAAGCTTTGCAACCAACGCTTGTTGGGCCGCGATCCTTTGTTCGAGCGGATGGGTCAAGACTTTGGCTTCGTCGGCTACGGCTCCTGTTTCTCCTTCAATCGCCTTTGAAAACTCCTCATCGTTATTCTTTTTGAGCAGTTCTAATAGCTTGTCCGCTTGCTTCTTGGTGGCTCGTACTTTTGCATTGTTGCGCCAGTATTCTTCATACGCGTCGTCGGTCGCATTGTTGGCTTCGTTCAAGCCGACGAGCCGTTCCATCACTCGCTGTTCTCCGAGCATATGGCGCCGTTCCATCACACGCGTGGACGCAAAGATCCCAGCCAGCGCGTAATAATCTGCGGTGGGTATCGGGTCAAATTTGTGGTCGTGACAGCGCGCACATCCAAGTGTCTGACCTAGCATCGCGCGTCCAATGGTATCGATCTGCTCGTCAGCGATCTCCATGCGTTGATTGCGCTCGTCGTTTCCTAGAAGTACTTTAGGGCCGATCAAGAGAAAGCCGGCTGCGATGCGTTGGCGGTCTCGCTCATGCACCGATGTGTGAGGGAGCAAATCGCCCGCCAACTGCATCAGCACAAAACGATCGTACGGCAGATCTTGATTGACTGCCTCGATAACCCAATTGCGATATCGCCACGCTTCTCGAAAGAGAAAATTCTCGTCGAGGCCATTCGAATCGGCATAACGAGCCAAATCCAACCAATGACGCCCCCATCGTTCCCCGAATCGAGGTGACGAAAGCAACTCATCGACTAGCCGTTCGAATGCAGCCTCCGAATCATCTGACAGAAACTGCTGCAACTGATCTGTCGTCGGCGGAATTCCGATGAGCTGCACATAAACTCTTCGCGCGAGGATATGACGCGGCGCAGGCTCGCCTCGTTTCAGACCGTGAGCCGCAAGTTGAGAACTGACAAATGCGTCTACGGGATTGTTCTCCCAAGCATCGTTGGCGACTGGAACCGACGATGCGTGCAACGGTTGGAATGCCCAGTGCTCTTTACCCACAACAGGGTCCGACGGGTTATCGCTCGGCTTGGTCACGAAATCGTCCGGGGCCTTGGCACCCGTACCAACCCATCGCTCCAATTTGGCTACTTCGTCGTCGGACAAGCGTCGCGTTGGCGGCATCTGCAATGATGGATCCTTGTACCGCACCGCGCGGATCAGAATGCTGGCATCCACATCGCCGGGCACCACGCTCGGACCAGAATCTCCCCCCTCGAGCCACCCTTTGCGACGGTCCAATAGCAAGTTGCTTTCTTGTTTGCCAGCTTTTTCGGAATGGCATTGGTAGCAATGCTTGACCAAGAGCGGTCGAATATGGTTCTCATAAAAGCGATGTTCGCTGGCCGAATCGGTCGAATCTTGACCTGCGCAGGTCGAACAACTCCCCAAACACAGAACGATCATCAAGCCGATCAACTGGCCCAGGAAGCTTCCCATAAAGTTGGGCGTAGGCGAACGATGAACAAAGGGCATGGCGGGATGCTACGAAAGTTGGCGGGACCAAACTTATGTGGGAGAGTTTGCGGCGAACCGTCTGATTATAGCCTGTAGCCGAGTTGCTCCGCAACTCGGCAAACAATTACGGAGCAGTGCAGACATGCTTCACAACTGGTCTCGACGGATATGCACCTTGAAATGGCGGGGAATAACGCGGAACAGCAATGAATAGCGCGGAATTATGCGTAGCTGCGCGGACCTTCCGTGCATCGGGACTGGAGTGCCGTGCATCGCCGACCGGAGTGCCGTGCATCGCCGACCGGAATGCCGTGCATCGCCGACCGGAATGCCGTGCATCGCCGACCGGAGTGCCGTGCATCGCCGACCGGAGTTGCCGTGCGTCGCCGACCGGAGTGCCGTGCGTCGCCGACCGGAGTGCCGTGCGTCGCCGACCGGAGTGCCGTGCGTCGCCGACCGGAGTTGCGGAGCAACTCCTCGACAAGATCTGATAAGCTTTGGATTCACGCCTTCCGCTGACGATCACTGATCTTCTCGAAAGCTCAAATGATGAACGCCATATTTGCGTTGACCCGGCCTCAAATTCGCAATGTCCTGAAGCACTCTATGGTGAGTTTGGCGGTCGCTTGGCCCGCTGGAATGCTGTTCTCCCAAGAACCATCCCCAGCCGACATTAGCACGCTTCCCAAGCCTGTCGAAATGACTGCGCAGGAAGACCATCGGCACATGATGAATCAATTGGGAATCACATCGATTCGTCGTGGCGCGAGGAGGGACATTCGCGTTGGGGCAAAGCTACGTGTGTGGCGATGGCATACGATGCTCGATTTGCAATCGCGTTTGTAAGTTCGTCGGGCGAAGGTGGTGTGAAATTGCATCGGCGCAATTTCGGTGAGATCGTCGAGAACGTCGCCGGTTCGGGCGAGTACCACTGGATGGCTGGCAATTTCATCAAATACGCCGGACCACTAACTTGGGATGACTTGCCGGTAGACTCTCATCAACTGGTTGCGCTCTGCGCACCGAGGCCGGTATTCATTAGTTCCGGCACGAACGGCGATTCCTGGGTGGACGGCAAAGGAATGTTCATGGCCGCCGAGGGTGCACAATGTGTCTACGAACTATTGGGTAAGAAGGGGCTAGGGGGCGCGAGTATCCGGCCATTGAAACTGGACTCATGGATGGCGATGTATCGTTTCGCCAACACTTAGGCGGTCACACGCCAGGCCCGAATTGGCCAACCTTCATTCAATTCGCAGACCGTTACTTTGCGAAAAAATAAGCAGCCGAACATACGATCGTCACATCGGCGGTCTTCGTACCTGCCGAATTTCTCCCTGGAGGGATTCAACAAGGAATGACAAATCCTCTGCGGAACGAATCGACAGTTCCTCCCGTGAAGTGATCGAAACACCCAATAGGCGTTGCAGTAACTGTACTTGCCCAATGACCATCCCTTTTTCAATCCCTTGCTCTTTCCCTTTCTCGATACCTTGATTGACCCACAGTTCAGCAATGGATCCCGGGAGTGGCGTACCAACGTCGTGTAAATAGTTTTGAATGACTTTGCTCATTTCAGTTCGATCCACTTTCGTTGCAGCACTAAACAAATATACCAGCACCGCTCGAAGTCGCGGCTCGTCTTGATCAAGTACACTTTGCAGCAAGCCCAACAAGCGCTCGCGTATGCTGGTCGTGTTGACGTATTTTAGCAGCTTCAAGGCTACTTGTAAAAACGGATCACCGACTCCCAGCCCGTCGTCGGCGATTTGGTTCAAATCATGAAAAGCAAAGAATGCGAATCTGTCGTGCGGATTATTAAGTTGCCTGTCCGTCATGCATGAAGTTTACCATGTACTAATACTTCTTCAAATCTACGGTGCAACACCACTTTGACAGACAATCCCCCATCTATTCAGTATCAACTCCGGACGGATTGGAATTTGGTAAGAGGACTTCGGGGTTCGCGCGCAACAAAAAAAGCTGAAATTCAGCAAACGCAACTATTACGATTCGAGAACTTGCACGCAATTGCTGGTTGATGGCATTCGCGTCGCAGCCTATTCTACAGGTCAGTAAAAAACTGCTCCGCTGCTGTTACCCACCATGAGAAGAAAACATGCGCAGTCTCGAAAACCGCTCGCACGTATCGTTTAGTATTAGACCCAGTCGTTGGCTTTGCCTGATGGTTCTGCTGGCCATCCAGCAAACTTTCGTCATCCCACAATCTCTCGCGTTCGCCCAAGAGACCATCAGTCCGGAAAGCACCATTCGGCTGCGATACCAAAAACGGGAATACATGATCCCGATGCGCGATGGTACCAAACTCCACACCGTTGTCTTTAGCCCTCGCGATACGTCGCGCACTTATCCGATGCTCATGAAGCGAACCCCGTATTCCTGTGCCCCCTACGGTGCGGATACTTACCCAACCAACCTGGGCCCCAGCGAACATTTCATGAAGGCTGGATACATCTTTGTCAATCAAGATGTTCGCGGACGTTTCCTGTCCGAAGGTACCTTTCAACAAGTCACTCCTCACGTTGTCAACAAACAATCGCCGAATCAAGTCGATGAAAGTTCGGACACTTTCGATACCATCGCTTGGCTCCTCAAAAACGTTCTAAATCACAATGGCCGAGTGGGTATGTACGGGATTTCTTATCCAGGATTCTATTGTTCTGCCGGCATGATCGATGCACACCCCGCACTGCACGCGGTTTCACCTCAAGCGCCCGTCGGCGATTGGTACTTCGACGACTTCCTTCACAACGGAGCTTTCTTCTTGGCCCACGCTTACCGATGGCTCAACAACAATGCGCACGAACGATCCGGACCAACCACAGAACGACCTACTCCCGAAGTATTGCCATCGATCGACGGCTATCACCTCTTCCTCGATGCTATGACCATCGAAGAAATCAATAAACGTCACCTCAAAGGCAAGGTTCCATTTTGGTCCGACATGATGGCCCATCCCAATCGCGATGAGTTCTGGAAGAAAAGAGAGATACTGCCACATCTTCGAAATGTTGCGCCCGCCGTGATGACTGTCACCGGATGGTACGATGCAGAAGATTTGTACGGCTCGTTTAAGACTTATCAAGCCATCGAAAAGAACAACCCCAAAGTGAACAATGTGCTCGTCGTAGGGCCGTGGATTCATGGTGGTTGGGCAACAGGTGACGGCGACAAACTCGGCAATGTTCCGTTTGGTTCTCGAACCGCCGCTTTCTATCGAGCCGAGATCGAGCTCCCATTCTTTGAAAAATACCTAAAGAATTCCGAACAACCGGCGCCCGCCGAGGCAACCGTGTTCGAGACAGGATCGAATACGTGGCGATCGTTCGAATATTGGCCACCCAACGAAGCCGCTAGCAAAGTCATGTATATCGGCGAACGAGGGACGCTCGTTTCGGACCTGCCCGCGCAACCCAAAGCCGCCAACGATGGCTTCGATGAGTACGTTAGCGATCCGGCCAAACCGGTACCCTACACCGAATCGATCACGCCTCGTATGACGGTCGAGTATATGGTCGAGGATCAACGTTTTGCCGCTCGCCGACCTGATGTCATGGTCTATCAAACTGCTCCAATGCAAGAAGATCTCGTGGTGGCAGGTCCACTCGACGTAGAACTCTGGATAACGACCACTGGTACCGATGCGGACTTTGTCGTCAAGCTCATCGATGTGCAGCCTGACGGAACCAACCCAGCCTCATTGCCGAACTATCAGATGATGATTCGGAGCGAAGTCATCCGCGGGCGGTTTCGCGATTCGTTCGAAAATCCCAAAGCCTTCGAACCAGGAGTGCCCACCAAAGTCAAACTCGAATTGCTGGATGTCCTGCACCGTTTCAAGAAAGGGCATCGTATGATGATTCAAGTTCAGAGCACTTGGTTCCCTCTGGTCGATCGCAACCCCCAAAAATTTGTACCCAATATCTACTATGCGAAGCCCGAAGATTTCCAAAAGGCCACGCATCGCATACTTCGTACTCCAACGCACCCGACAAATATTCGCATGAGTGTGTTGAAATAGAGGCTGTCGGCCTCATCTTTACCCAC
>JBEBHM010001192.1:0-1925 GCA_040080875.1 Pirellula sp. | reverse complement strand
CTGAGTCAATCACGCAAACCAGCTAATCCCGTTTTCATTCTCCCGGCTTCAGTCTGTCCCCATCCGTTTTATCGTTCTCGGTCTAACGTCCCGTGAACTCGCGCGACTCAAGTCGAAGTGGTTTACTCGAGGTGCAAATCCCTACGTCTTCACTCCCTTCGCCCCGCTGAGGTCGTGCAGTTTTTAAGTATTGTTTTTGCATGGCTTCTCGGTGCGTCGCTGCAACTTATCGAGCCGAAGCAGGTTCTGGGAGAGGACCATGAGTCCGGTCTCGCAGGATGCTCGGCGTAGTCCTCGACCGTGAAATCGATCAACACGACGATTGCCCTTGGAATCGGCGAAGCAAAGCTCGACTGTTTGCCCCCGCAATCCGTAAAGCGTTTTTGATTGCACTGTCGACATTTTTTCCCGTTGCTCTTCGACTAGCTCTTCACCTTCAGTGCGTTTAATCTTTCGTGCCGCTTTACCTTGAAGGCAACGTGATGCGAGAGGACATGCCTGACAGATGCTAAGCTTACACTGATAGTTCGACTGTAAGACAATGCGATCCCCTGAGCGTTTTTTCTTTTCGCGATATTGAAACGTCAAGCGATGGCCTTGGGGACACTCATAACTATTGGATTGGGCACAATAGCGAAACGCTTCTCTCGGAATCTGGGTCTCTCCACTAGGCGTCTTGCACTCTCGCGATTTTTCGTTGCTAGGCGGTGGTGATATTAGATCTATTTTTCGGTCAAGACAGTCACGAAGATCTAGAACGCTGAAGTAACCGCCGTCGGCAAGAACCTTTTCCAGTTTCTTGCCGACTATCGGTTGTGTCTTGTCGATCATCGGAATCAGAGTGCCGCTATCGGTGGGGCGTGGCTCGCAGATGTAGCTGACTATGATGTGACTAGCTGTGGCAACCATCGTTTGTATCGTATACAAGGGCCGATACGTTTTGCGCTTATCAAGGCCAAGCGGGGCAACCGGATCGGTTAGGCTGACAAAGATTCTGGCCGGATCTTTACGTTTATCCGTTCGTTTTGTTGCATTTTCATCAATTCGTTCAGCTAAAGTTTCCTCAGCGATCTCCATTCGTCCCAGCAAGTCTTCGCGACCGCTCTGAGTTGGTGGAACCCATTTGGGAACTTGCTGGCCTTGAGGCAGTGTTTCATCAATCACGTGAGTCAACAATTGCTTACGTTTTGTCAAAGTCTCTTGAGTGACCATTTGATGACGTGAAGCACACGCGGCGATACTAGTTCCATCAAGAGCCAACACGGTTGTATCAACATGCTTCTGAGCGATTGCTAGTTCCACCATCTGAGTGTTCAATTTCTCTACTATGTCACTAATGCGATCACGAAAGTCATACCAAGCACGGCGAGACGGAGTGTAGCCGAAGCCAAGCCACTGCATAGCTTCGTTGAGCCTTGCTTCCTCTTCCCAAGTTGCAGGACTACGTCTGCCTTTGAGATACTGGTATAGCACCATCGAAATTAGTGCGACCGGGTCAAAGGCTCTCTTGCCGCGTCCTTTGTAGAGGTGATCGAGAACCGTACGATCCAACTGCTCGACTTGGCGACGGACAATTCTCGCATGATCGTCGAGAGGCAATTTGGCATCGATCGCTTGCCAACGTGGATGCGTGGAAGGCATAGGGAATGGCTTGTACTGCCTTTTTTATTGACTCAACTTCCGTTAAGCTCATGTCGACCTCCGTGTGGCTGATGGAATTGATAGAACGCACATTCTGTGCGAAATACCAAGTCACACGAAGGTCATTTTTTGCTAGCATCAGAGCACCGCCAACTTCAAAACTGCACGACCTCTTCGTAGCGGAATGCGTCAAGCATTTTGAACCCTCCCCTCTTCGTATCGGAACGCGTCCAGCATTTTGAACCCTCCCCTCTTCGTAGCGGAATTCGTCAAGCATTTTGTAT
>JBEBHM010000428.1:0-7426 GCA_040080875.1 Pirellula sp. | reverse complement strand
GCAGCATGTTGATGGACAACAACCACTGAAGTAGCAGAGTTGCTCCGCAACTCTGCCGCGGCGTACGGCATCGGTTCAAGCCGCCGCGATTAAGACACATCCGACAAACCTAGCAGACTCGCTCCGTCGAACCGTCCGCATGACCTGATTCGCTTGTGTTCAGGTTAACGGCTCATGGAATATGCCTCTTTGAGCATGGGTAGCCCGTGATCTTCCTGCGACATCCGCGTTGCGGAGCAACCCGTCCACATTTTCCGAATTTGCGGCCGCAACTGCTTTTGTTGCTGCCAAACCCGCTTTTTCGACATTTTGCCACTTGAATCCATGGGCCGAGGGTGATATCCTTCCATCCGGATAAACGGATGATGTTAAATACCAACCAAGCCAATAACCAAGCCCCCATGATCCTCTGGATGCAGAGCCTGTCGGATCCAACCCGAGCCAGGCTTTTGCGTCTATTGGAGCGAACCGAACTAACGGTGGCCGAGCTGTGCACCACCCTGCAAATGCCGCAAAGCACCGTGAGCCGACATTTGAAAGTTCTTGCAGACGACGGGTGGGCCGCCAGTCGCCGGGATGGAACGAGCAATCTGTATCGGATGCCGGCCAGCGACATGGAACCGCCGCAAAAAAAGCTCTGGAGTGTGGTTAAGTCCCATAGTGTGCCGCCAAGCACGGCAGACCAGGATGATGCAAGGTTGGAACAAGTCATCGACGCGAGGCGTTCTCGTTCGCAAGCATTTTTTTCGTCGGCGGCTGAAAAGTGGGACCGACTTCGGGCCGAGTTGTTTGGTCATCGCGTGGATGCTTGGGCCCTGGCAGCTGCGTTTCCCTACGATGCCGTGGTGGGTGATTTAGGGTGTGGAACGGGAATGGTTTCGCAAACGATCTCCCCGTGGGTGGCGAACGTCATCGCAGTGGACTCCTCGGCAGCGATGATACAATCGGCCCGCAAAAGGCTTAAAGAGTATCGCAATGTTGATTTACGTAGAGGTGAACTGACTCAATTGCCCATTGAGGACGCGACGTTAACGCATGCAATTTTGATTCTTGTATTGCCTTACTTGACTTCACCGCAAGCCGCATTTGGCGAAGCGTGGCGAGTGACCAAGCCGGGTGGCAAGTTGATCGTTGTGGACATGGTTCCGCACGATCGATCTGAGTACCGAGAAGAACTCGGGCACTCATGGCAGGGGTTTCCTGCCGAGCAGATTCGCGCATGGATAAGTCAATCCGGTTGGCAGCAGAGCAGGTATGCGCTGATGCCGCTCGATCCCGAAGCCAAGGGAACAGGCTTGTTCGTCACGACTGCAATTCGATAGTTTCCGAGTTTTCTCATAGGAGTGTATTACGATGAGTACTGTAGTTGACCAAAAGAATAAGAAGCCGAGCCATGTTGACGCTTCCCGTCCTCCATTTAAGGTGCGAGCATTCGACCTA
Organism: Pirellula sp.; assembly: GCA_040080875.1. GTDB lineage: Bacteria > Planctomycetota > Planctomycetia > Pirellulales > Pirellulaceae > JBKCUI01. The sequence goes on along the minus strand of JBEBHM010000428.1, from coordinate 5,986 downwards.
TTGGTTGCGGGCAAGCGGGCCGAGGCAGAAGAGTTGGCAGCCCTCGGTCGCAAAGAGATTCAACTGGCAGAAGACGAGATGCCGGGCCTGATGGCCTTGCGTGCACGTCATGGAAAAGCGAAACCGCTTTCGGGTGCCAAGATCATGGGCTCTCTGCACATGACAGTACAGACCGCGGTGTTGATCGAAACACTTTCGGATCTCGGTGCGGACGTGCGCTGGGTGAGCTGCAATATTTTCTCCACCCAAGACTCAGCAGCCGCTGCGGTCGTAGTCGGGCGAGGCGGATCGCTGGACAAGCCTGCGGGCATCCCCGTCTTTGCGTGGAAAGGTGAGACCCTTCCCGAATATTGGTGGTGTACCAAGGAAGCGTTGGTTTGGCCAGATGGGAGCGGCCCGGACTTGATCGTCGATGATGGTGGCGACGCAACCATGTTGATCCACAAGGGGACGGAATTTGAAGCCGCAGGTGTTGTTCCCAAATTTGATGCCGAGAACGAACCCGAAGAGTGGGGCGTCATTCTCGATTTGTTACGAGCTGAACTCGTCGAAAATCCTGGCCGGTACACCGCGATGGGCAAGGTATGCCAAGGGGTCTCGGAAGAAACCACTACGGGCGTCAAACGACTGTATGAAATGGCCAAGGCTAAGACGTTACTATTCCCGGCCATCAATGTCAACGATTCTGTCACCAAGAGCAAGTTCGACAACCTTTACGGTTGCCGCCACTCCCTCATCGACGGACTCAATCGTGCATCGGACGTCATGTTGGCTGGCAAGGTTGCCGTCGTTTGCGGATTCGGCGATGTTGGCAAGGGCTGTTGCCAATCGCTGAAGGGCCAAGGGTGTCGCGTGATCGTTACCGAGATCGATCCTATCTGTGCCTTGCAAGCCGTTATGGAGGGCTACGAAGTCAAGCCGATCGAAGACTACCTGTCGACCGCTGATATTTTTGTCACAGCGACCGGCAACAAGGACATCATCTCGGCGGAACAAATGTCGAAGATGAAGGACAAGGCCATCGTTTGCAACATCGGACACTTCGACAACGAAATCGACATGGCTGGCCTGGAGAAGATGCAAAAATCCGGCAAGGTCGAGCGTCGCAACATCAAAGCTCAATTCGACCAGTGGTACTTCCATTCCACCAAACATAGCATCTTGGTGTTGGCCGAAGGGCGGTTGATGAACTTGGGTTGTGCTACGGGACACCCAAGCTTTGTGATGAGCACAAGCTTCACCAACCAAGTGCTCGCGCAATTGGAATTGTGGACCGAACGCAAGTCGGGTAAGTATGCAAAGACTGTCTATACCTTGCCAAAGCACTTAGACGAAGAAGTTGCAAGATTGCACTTGGCCAAACTGGGCGTGAAGCTCACGACGCTAACGCAGTCGCAAGCAGACTACCTGAACTGCGATATCAACGGCCCGTACAAAGCGGATCAATATCGCTACTAACATCTAGGGTCCGAATCACCTATGTAAGCGTTCGCAATTCTGCTCGCATGTAGCGGAAACCGTTAAAGGTTTTCGAGGCGCTTTCGAAACGCTTGACGCGTTCCGCTACGGCAGAATTGCGCATCATCATTTAGGTCCGAATCTCCGAGGCGGACACCAACGCCCCCGGAGATACGCTGCTAAATGCCATCGGCTCGCCCGATGGTAGTTTAGGTTGCGGGGGTGGCGTGGGTTGCGGGCTAAAAGGTGGCGGCGGCGCTCCGTTGTGTAGCGAGAAGCCTAAGGATCGCACCGGACAAGCCGGTGGGAATTAGGCAGATCGGCAATCCCATTCGGCAATCCAGTCGGTCAACTGGACTGATTTAGCTCTTGAAGCTGCAAAGCTGTCTGGCTGATCGATTGGACGGCAAGCGACTGTTGCTCGACCGCAGACGATATAGACGTCATCTTGTCGTTGACTTGAGAAACGCGTTCCGAGATGAGGCGAGTGCAGTCCACGACGCCGTCGATCTTGCCTTGGATCTCTTGAACGGTCGTATTGATGTCCTTGGTGGCGGTGGCCGTTTGTTTGGCAAGGTCTTTGACGGCGCTGGCCACGACTGCAAACCCGCGGCCAGCTTCACCTGCCCTCGCGGATTCGATGGTTGCGTTGAGGGCGAGGAGGTTGGTTTGTTCAGCCAATTCTTGAATGACCTCGACGACTCGACCAATCACGCGGCTCGAATCATCAAGCCCCTGGACTGCGCGAACCGTATCTTCGACGATGTTCTTGGTATCTTGCGAAAGGCTGACCGTTTGGCCTACGCTGGAGGAGATGTCATCGATCGTGGTTGCGAATTGTGTGACGCTCCCCGAAATGCTCTGGCTCGCGACGGAAGCACGTTGCCGATTTTCCACCGCGCTCGTGATGTTGGTGGAGTACTTGACGATGTTTTCGACGGCGCCGGCAGAATTTCTGATCGGATTGAACGAGGCGTGGATCCAGAATTCCTTGCCGTGTTTGTCCATTCGCCGAAAATCACCCGAGAGTCTTTCACCGGCGGCTAGTTTCGTCCAAAACCTTGCGTATTCGGCAGAGTTGCGATCTTCCTCTTTGACGAAGATTCGATGGTGTTTGCCAACGAGGTCCTCCAATCGATAGCCAACCGCTTGCAGGAAGTTTTGATTTGCCGATTGGATTATTCCATCCGGCGAGAATTGAATGATAGCGAACTGCTGTTCAACGGCATCCTGATAATTGCGAAGCTGCAGCTCGCGTTTCTTGACCGCAGTAATGTCGCTCGCGAACTTGACGATTTTCTCGCATTGCCCGTCCGGTCGAAAGTATGGAAGATACGAAGCTTCGATCCAAACAATATTTCCGCCTTTGGCAATCCTCTTGAACTGGCCGTTGAATGATTCGCCTTTACGCAGCCGTTGCCAGAATTCTGCGTAGTCCTTGGAGGCTTGTTGTTCAGCGGTAACGAACATGCGATGATGTTTGCCGATGATTTCGTTAGAACTGTAGCCAGTTATTTTCAGATAATTTTCGTTCGCATCGATCACGGTTCCATCCAATGAAAGGTCGATTCTTGCTAACGCGCGATCGATGCAATTCCTTAGGGATTGCAATTCCATCAGCACTTGCCCTGCCTGGGGCGAAGCCAGTGAGGGTTCCGACAATGGTTTCACCGCAGGTCTTTTAGTAAAAATATTCAACATTGAAAAAGAGCGAATTGCTGGGGGTGAAGAAGAAAGTCTGGCGAGCGTTCGCTGGAAAGCGTAAAGCGCAGTCAGGGTGTTTTCGACCATGCATTATGGGAAAATAAGCATTACTCGAATCGTCCGTGAAACGACATTAATCGTTAAATTGAGATCATCGGGGTGTTCAAATTTTCCTAACCAACAATGAATGGCATCATGTTTGCGATCTATTTTCGAGATTATTGCTGCCGAATGCTCGTTCCATTGACTTTTGTGATCGTTTGCCTGCTTTCCGTTGGTAAAGGGCAAGAGCGGTTGCTTCGCGTGTCGGTAGTGGATGCCGAAAGCAATTCCCCATTGCCAGCACGATTGTATTTGACATCGACGGAGGGCAAGCCTTATTACTTAAGCGTGACGGATCCGAATGGATCTGCCGTAAAGTACGACAAACAGAATTGGCTCAATTCCATGTCGATCGAGCGTCATACCACCGTATCAGCACATGTTGCCGAAGTCCGATTGCCACCTGGCAAGTATCAGATTACGGCCGAGCGAGGCAAAGTCTATCGAAGCACCACTCAAACGCTGGATGTCGGTGATTCAGACTTGGACGTTAACATTCCGTTGGTGTGTTGGTTCGACCCTGAGTCTTTGGGTTGGTATTCGGGCGACACACATATCCATCGCAGCGTGGACGAGCTCAAGAACGTTGTTTTGGCCGAAGACCTCAACGTGGCGATGCCGTTGAGCTATTGGGTGACGCGCAGTCATACACCACCCGCCAACGGAGACAAAAGTATTGCAGGCGAAATCCCGGCGGATTTGGTAACCGTCGACGATCGACATGTTATTTGGCCACGAAACACCGAGTACGAGATCTTTTCGGTAGGGGCCAAGCGGCATACGTTGGGAGCACTCTTTGTGCTTGGTCACAAACAGCCATTGCCTTTAGGCGTTCCGAATTGGCAGCCCGTCATTCAAGCGTCGCGTTCACCGTCTGTCTTGTTCGATATGGACAAACTGGATTGGCCGTTTGCCATGTTGCTGCCTGCGTTGGCTCAGAATTCCCTTTATGAGTTGGCCAACAATCATATGTGGCGAACGGAGTTTGCATTCGAAAAATGGAATACACCAGCCCCTGCCTATATGCAACCACCATTCGGTACGCAATCGGGAGGTGAGCGAGCATGGATCGACTATACGCATGGGATGTATCACACTCTGCTCAACTGTGGTCTGCGATTGCCACCCTCGGCTGGAACGGCCAACGGAGTACATCCGGTTCCCGCCGGATTTGGACGAGTCTACGTTCACTTGGGCCGCGAATTTTCGTATGAGGCTTGGATCGACGCACTCCAGCGCGGCCGGTCGTTTGTAACCACCGGTCCGATGTTGTTAGCCAAGGCCGATTCTCACCACCCTGGGCATGAGTTTCGATTCGAGGGGGACGAAGGCACCAACCATGAGGTACCTATCCAGGTAGAAGTTTTTTCGGAATCGCCAATACTCTATGGCGAGTTGTTGGTTCAGGGAGAACCGGTGAGCCTGCTGCGATTTGCCAACAAGCAAATGTACTCAGGTGTGTATCGTTCGGTCCTGGACACGAAAGCTCGGTTGGAGCGATCGGGGTGGTTTGCAATTCGTGTCTGGGAAGAAAGACCGAGCACGCATGGAGCGATCGGGAGCCACCCACGAGTTCGATTCGCACATACGGCTCCATGGTACGTCAACGTCAACAATCGCCCAGTCGAGTTGCGAGCGGAAGAGCGGCGGTATTTAACTCTGAGGATGCAAAACGAAATCGATCGTTCGATCGGGATCCTCGACGACGATGCCATCCAAGAATACCGCCATGCGCTTGCGTATTACGCGAACCTCCCAGTTCGTAACGACCAGCCTCAAATTCAACGAACCAGTCGCCCACTTGAGGAGAATCGAGATGCCTGGCTGAACAACATGATCGTTCATCATCGTTTTAGCGCCGACGAAATAAGAAGTGCAACCGGCATGACCATCGAAGCTGCCAATACAGAGATCGCAATGCGTCCATCCTCAATCAAAGCGGATGAAGTCGATGCAATCAAAACGGTACGAATCATGCCATATCCGGGCGGAAGGCATCCGCGGCGTGGGTTTCTGGATGGAGCGGTAGAACCGCAGAGAGAAACCAAAGTAAGCGTCTTTGCACCGTGGCAGGATAGCGGCTATTTCGTTGTCGATGCACCCGAAGCGATCTTTTCCAACTTGGGGCTAACATACCTCGCACACCGTCATGTGCGCACGATTTGGGAAGATCAAAACGTTGTATTGCCAAAACTAGAGTGGCGTTGGGAAAAAAACAGGCTGCACGGCGAGCGACGACTTCCCAACGGTATTAGGTTCGAAAGCAACGTCGAGGCCAAAACGGATTGGGTGCAAATGGAGATGTCGTTGACCAACGGCACAGACAAACGATTGACTGGGCTTCGATCGCAGGTGTGTGTGATGCTCAAGGGGGCACAAGGTTTCAATACGCAGAGTGCGGGTATCACAAAACAACGGGCGCCGTTTATCGCATTGCGTCACGAAAATCTTCCGCGATGGATCGTTACCGCCTGGGAGCCGTGCAATCGCGTATGGAGCAATCCACCTGTACCCTGTATCCACTCCGATCCTATTTTCCCCGACTGCGAACCGAATCAGACGGTTCATGTGCGAGGTGGAATTTGGTTTTTTGAAGGAGACAACGTCGATGCGTTCATTGATTCGATTCAAAAAACTGGAATCTAGTGCGTCTTCTAGGCTAAAAACTTGGGCTGAGCGTAGTGGATCTTGTTAAAGATCCCGTTGCTGCAGGATCTTTAAC
>JBEBHM010000427.1:0-7435 GCA_040080875.1 Pirellula sp. | reverse complement strand
GTGTTGGGTCGCTAGAAAATGGGATCGGCATACCTTCACCACCCTGCCATTCGTCGAGATTCACCCCAACTTTGCATGCCGTCGCGTTGGTTAGGCTTAGTTTCTGGTCCAGTTCTCGAACAGCAGCCTTGTATTCCTCTGAGCTACAGTAGTTCCAAATTCCATGAAGCTCACTTTCGTTAGTAGGCAATATGCAAATCAAGTTGTTGTCAAAGCGTTCACCGTAATAAGGCGTGGCTCTGAGACCAATTCGAGTCAATAAAACGCCTTTCTTTCCCCAGCACAGATTCCCACTCTCGTGCATGTCGTGAAGCCGGTCACGATTTTCGGCAGCCATCTGATAAAGTCGTCCTCCGCCCCTCTCCCAAAAAATGATATTCTCACGACCTAGAACGGCACCCTCGCCGGAATAAGCGTCGGCGAAAGTCTCCCATTCACTAGTAAGTTTCGGAAGCTCCCAAAACTGAAAAACGTATGAGTTGCGATCGCCAGTAACGAGACCTTGATAGGCGACAGCTCGCTCGGAAAGGAGTTGAAGATCGCTTCCACCCTCCCTTTGTATGATTCTCGCATCTGGATTCTTTAGTTGCGAAAGTTGGTTCACAAGAAGCACAGAATCCTTCAGCATGCTAGCTCGCTTTGAACTGGCGTCAGCTCTATCAGAAACATCAAGGCCAAGAAAACCGTCAAGAGCTGTTGGCTTCTCCTTTGTATGCACTAAGAGAGCGACATTCACTACCTCACCGGTAATTGTTTCAAATGCACGCGCCCCCAACCTTGCTACAATTTTCCACGCAACTTTAGTCAATAGCGATTCTCTAAAGTTCTTGTATTGTCCGAGAAACAACCAATTCTGGGGAGTTACCAAAACGGTGCTTCCACCAGATGTCGAGAAATCCGAACATCGCTCGACAAAGCAAGTGGCAAGGTCAGCCTTTGAGAATCGATGGACACGCTCGCAGTAGGCCATCAACACATCGTCTTGCTTACCACGTCCGAGGTAAGGCACATTTGTCGCGACGAGCGTGAACTGGCTAGCGAGAATTTCCGCTGCCTTGGCAAGACCACGAGCCGTCACAGCCAATTCATGGGCGCTTGCATCCTTGGCCTCTTGCGCCATCGCCTTCTCCAGCAGCGGCCTCAGTTCTTGGAACTCTGCAATGAACATGTCGCCTGCTTCAGCTCGCGGGTTAATCAGGCTCCCCAACACCGGAGCTTGTTCAAATAGGTCGTACAGCCGCTCCATTCCCCCCTTTAGTTTTTCGATATCACCGGCCAATGCCAACCAATCTTCCCGACTGGCGTTGGGACCGAGTCCAGAACAAGCCAGATGCATAGGTGGCAAGGGTCGGAAGCCAACGCGTCGCCATGCGGCAAACGCCAGATTGAAAGCAGCAATTTGCGTGCAGCGTTGATCAATTTCAAGTCCAAATAAGTTGTCTTCAATCACTGCATCAACAGCGCCAGTTTCATCTAGTCCTTCTTCTGCCATCCGCAGCGAAACCATTCGCTCAAACATCGCCACAACAAAATGGCCACTTCCCATACAAGGGTCAAGGCATTTCAACTCCTTCGCCGTTATCGGCCAACCCTCAAACATACCCGCTGCTGGCGACCATTTTCCGTTCGTGTCTTGAAGAAACCGCAGATACTTCCACTGACATCCAGGAAGCGCCAGTACCTCTCGGATTTCATCTTCGCTTGCGGCTGTTTTGCACAATGTGGGATTCGCTGCAAAAACTTTTCCGGCGTGCCAAGCTCCAAGCGTATTGTCCAGCAGAAAATCAACCATGTAATCTTCTGTGAATAACTGGGTTACTGCCGAAATTTCCTTTGCCCCAATCTTCACTTCTGATTTATTGACCTGTTCCTTGCGACTTGATTGCCAAAATTGATAGACCCAGCCCAATGAATCCGAAGCCTGAAACGTATCGACTGGAATTCCATCTAGGAGCTTGATTAACGCCAGCCGATGTTCAGGAGCAAAGTCAACCTCTAACAATACGTCGTCGCTGCGGAAAATTTGTGGCAACATTCGTCCTGCATAGTTGGCGGCCAGCGCCCATCCATTCAAGAAGCCTTCTGCTTTGGCAAGTTCGTCACACTCCTCCAAGCTCACGGCAACCCCATCGGGATGCATTAGGAGTTGATTCTCCGCCAAGAAGCGAGCAAAAATCATCCGATGCCAATACTCATAGGCTAGCTCTTGGGTCAACAACTCGATACTTTGCGTTTTATCCTTCAGTTCGTCGCCTGCTTGCCTAGCTCGTGCACGCAAGCGATTGCGAAGTTGCTTGTCCTCTGCGCTGAAATGCGAAAATGGCTCAGCAGCATCGACCGCTAATTTCTGCAACGATGAGGAGGCAGCTTCCTCTGCCTTGTCACGTGCAGCGATGATCGTGTTTTCGAGTTTCTTGCGAAGTTCAGTTGAAAGTGACGGCATTGCCGAATTTCCGAATCAGTTTTTATTGTTAGTAATTGTCTGTAATGCGATCATATTTGCGGTTGCAATCAATTGACGATCACAGGTCCTTCTTTCAATTTCAGGCGTATGCGTTCCGTACTCACCTTCAACCATTCAGTGAGGTCCTCGTCATTTCGAATCGTCATAGACGGCAACATCACCGTTTGTGCTTTTGGCTCCAACAACTTTGCCGCTGCGGTGACTGCGCTACTGAATCTTGTTGGTAGAGCATGGACAATAGAATCAAACTCGCTGAGTTTGGTCTGACGAAGTGTGTTGAGGACTTCGCTAGTTGTGCCTACAGCGATATCGGGCATCTTCCGTACACCATTCTGCGAGAGTAACTCGTAGCGCTGCTCGGGCGTTATCTTTTTCCAAACTTCAGAAAGCTCAAGCTCTTCAAGTCCCCTAGCGTGCTGGGATGTGCATGACGCGTGGGCTACGTTGAGTGCAGTGCGGAGAGAGTCGGTGAGCTTCGCCACAAAACCAGGTATGTGGTCAGGATCGTCCAGCAGCCTGCGATGCTCGCGAATGGAATTGACTTCGCTTTGTACCTCTTTTGCCACCGGCAATTCATTCGCGTATCCAAGCAATGCAATCACATCTCGCCACTGGGGTAGTCGCTTCGTGATTTGCTCTTTGCGATTTTGCCAATCGGAGATTTCCTTCTTGAAGCGGTCAATGTTATCGTGAAGCTGCTTCAATTGGTCATTGCCAACTCGGTTTTGAATATCAGAAAGATGGGAAGTATCTGGCTTCAATGGTAATGGTGCTTCACCACCAGCTTCCTCCGCCAATCTCAACACCCGACTTAGAAATTCTGGCGCATGGGAAGATTCCTGATTTGGGTCCGTCTTAAGCCCAACCAATTTGAAGAGCCCACGAATTGCAATCAATTGCACCTTTGAAAGCGTTATTGATTCAACTCTGAATTCTGCCGCTTGAATGTTCTTTTGGTCGAGCTTGCCCTTAGGCAATGGTTCAGTGCCACTGCGGGCCTGGAGCACACCAGCGTTGAATAGAACGATTAGCGATGCGTCGACCGCATCCTGTGGCCAGCCCCAAGGAGGACCGGCGAACTGCTTGCGAATCTCCGTACCCTTCTTGCCGCTTCCCACATAGTCGATGATCGCTTTGCAAACGGGATGATTCTCTGGATCGCCTTTATGTCCAACAGCTCCTAATGCATCACCATCCCCCTTCTTCGCACGGTCAATGACTTTGTGCCAATCGGGAGAATCTGCTTTGCCGAACTCTTGAAACAATCGATCGAGGCACGCCTTAGCTGCATCCTGGACTTTATTTTCCAGCAACATTCCGCCGACAAGATCGCCACCGGCAATATAGACGAGCGTTTCATTTAGAATGTCGTTGATGATTCCATCGCGAGTTCGTTGCGACTGCTCTTGCCTAGTTTCCATTGCCTTACGAGCTTCGATGCCTTCAGGACTGGCGGGCATTCCTTTGGACTGTATGGTCGTCGTGGCGGCATAGTAGCTTGCTATTGCCTGCTTTAGTTCCTCGGCTTGTTTGCGCGGTACGTACCCAAAGACGATTGGGGCATCTTTTGCTTCACGCACTTCATTGGCAACTGTCTTTTCGTCGACCTCCCATCCATCACGAATCCAAACAGGAATCGATTGTCCACCCGTAACGGGAGCGTCGGCTCCAAAGTGTAGGTCAAAACGCCTCGCTTCTTTGCTTACTCCATGCACAAGCTTCGATTTCTTTAGGATCTCACTGCACTGCGACTTAAGAAGCTGAGATCGCTCGCTGCCAAGTTTCCCAGCGTCGCCGAGCAGTTTATTTCTCAGCTCTTGAAACGTTTGGTTCCACTCGCTGCCTTCGCGAGTTTGCATGCGGTATTCTTCTTCCACCTTCATGATGGCTCCTGATGCTACTAGCTTTTCAAGTAGCTCAGGGATCTTCTTGCGAAGGTCGGCACTGTTCTTGTTCAGATCAGTGACAAGCAAATCTGCAAGCGTTTCTGCATCAGCCCTAATTCCTGCGTCGGCTGGACCTTGGTGGGGCAATTGGCCAATCAAGAATATGAGAGCGCAAAGCTCGTAGCGTATTTCGCCGTCTTCCTCCTGCTTTTGCTTGGCTATGGTCTCGGAGATTTCTTGCAGCAACACTCCCGACTGAAGCACTTTTGTCTTAATGTGTTCGAATAGGAACGCTGAACTGACTACGTTTCCGATCGGGAGCTCCGCAGTTCGCTGAACTGCGTCATAGACGATCCAAAGTTGTGTTCGGAGTTGAGCGCCCGTTCCTGCTTTATCAACAGCACGAAGGACTCGTTCCCAGAATCTCCGCCTCACTGGAAGAATGGGATAGTCTTGTACTAAGAGACCGCGATCACGTGCGTTGAAAGCAATCTTAGACGACGACAGTTGGCGTTCTATTTCACCACTCTGTCCATCAAGTAGCTTTTTGAGGTCGTTGATAACGGTTGGCTTCTTTTTCAGTACAACTTCGCGAGTTACTTGCTCAACGTCTGTATCCTGAAGTTCGATTGGAACGGGAAAGCGGCCCTGTAACCGTTGAAGAAGTGGAGTGCCTGAAAGCGCGTTCTGGCCAGTCCCAACGAACATCACGTTTGCACCAAGTCGAGCGCAACATTGTTCTTGCAAATCTTGAACGGCTTTCGAACGGTCGATACTGTCGCCGATGTATTGCTGGACTTCATCAAGGACTATAAGCGTCAGTGGCATCTTCCCCTTCTTGCCCAGTGCTTGCTTGATCTTGGCGATCATGTCTTCGATCGACACGTCTGATTTCTCAGGGAATTGTTTTTCCAAAAGGACTTTTACATCAGCAGGCTTTGCCGCGAAGTCTGGCCTCACAGCAAGAATGGCTTTTGCCATAACATCCGATACGTAGAGATTGGATACTTCCAGATCGAAGTCGCGATTTGCATTTGCGATTTCGGCACGGACGGAATCTTCGATTTCTTCATGGCGTAGCCACATCACAAAGCTCGCACTCGCATAGTTCTCGGGCAGTCCAATTGACTTGAAGATAATACCAAGGAGTTCTAAGCGAACACTTTCACCAGCGCCTGCGCCTAAGGTACCGGCAGCGGCATGGACACCACCAGCTCGCCGAGATGCGGTGGATATTTCTTTGAGTGTCTCTTGGACATTGCTAGGTAGATTTTTGGGCAATCCTCTCGACTTCGTTCCATCTGGGAACTCATAGTCAATCCAAAGATGCTGGAGCATCTTTACCAAATGGCTTTTTCCTGAGCCGAAGAATCCACTCACCCAAACTCCGGGTTGCTCCGTTTTGTCCAAGTTGCTGAGATACGTGGTGAGCATTCGGCTCAATCCATCAGCGTACTGCCCATCGCAAACGAAGTTGCTTAGCTCAAACCGCAGTGTTTCAAGTTCCGAAGTCGACTGACCACTGGTGACCTTCGCTACCCCTTGATTCAATAGGCGATTGGTTCGGGGGTCTTTTTCGTATAGCTCTAAGTTGTTCATCTGCGAATCTCTCCTTCGCTTGCTGTTATTGGTACTGCGTGATAGTTCCATCCGTCGCGTGCATCAAGCAAGCGATAATTGTCTTGCTCATATACGCCTGGAAAGAACACTAGCAAACGCCCCCGAATATCGCTTTCAATCATTGGAAGTATCTCAGAGATTCGGAGGAATCCAAAAAGTGAAGCAACTCCAGCAAGTGCTACAACCGAATTGTCGTCGACGTCACTTCCTTTCAGCGCTTCGCTGATTTTACTGGCAACCGACTTCTTGAAAGCTGCGAGTGGCGCTGAACCAAGTCGGCTTGGAGATTCAAAGTAACTTTCCGAGTAGTCCGAGTACGGTGGAGTGCATAGCCAAGCTGGAAAGGCATCGGTCAAATCAAGCAACTTCCATTTATGCCCTGCTTGAATTGTTGCCTCTTCGAATAGCCCAAGTCGAAGCCTTAAGCGCCGTTCATCTTCTTTTTCGTAGACGGCTAACCAGACCCTTTGAGCCCCCGACACATTGCGGTCCCACGGTAGGCTACATATTCGCTGATAGTTCTTCTTCAGAAGATCAATTTTGCTCATTGGCTACCTTTTCCTCAGTTGGGGTTAGTAGCCCCGGAAATGTAATCTCGACAACAGCCCCTGCCGCCTTGTAATTCATCCACCCTTGCTTCGAAGCTTCCAAAGCTAAATCGTGAAGTTCAGCTGAATTCCTATCAAGCAAACGAGTCCAGATTGAATCCAGTAGAAATTTCCCCCTTAAGCCACACAGGTAACCGAGCACCAAAGCATATGACACTGCGACCGCTGTCACTTGCGGCCTTGACCGTTTCTTGTTGGTCTTGCCGATCAGGAATCCAGCTTGAGTCCAACTTGATGCCAATCGCTGAGAAGTCGCATATGCCGTTGAGTCTTGAAATCGACCAGGGTAGATGGAAACCAACTTAGTGGTAATAACGGTGGGCGTAACTGTGTCACCGATGCCAATGCCGAGAACAAACGGTGTCATCTCTCGAAGCAATGAGTCCCGTGCGGTGGCTGCCAAAAACGCAATCAATGGACGACTTGTGGTGTCGGCGCCCCAATATCGGCGCAGAATCCGAAAAACGGCGAACGTTGGATCAAGGCCGTAGAGGGAAGTAAGAATTTTGGCGGATGACTCACGAGTCGAGCGAGTTGGCTTTCCCAAGACGTTGTCGTTAAGAATTGCGCCGAAGTAATCTGTGGGGGTGCCGCCTTGCGGAACGCGCTCGAGCGCGAGCGCGAGGTCGTTTAGCATCATCGTCCGTTTCGTATGGACGCTTGTACTTCCCGATTTGAAACCCAGTGACACTGGCATCTGCTCCGCCATTAATTCCCACACAAATCTCTCGACTAAGTGAAATCCGCTCTGTGAACTCAATTCCAAAACACCAACACGCACCTACTACGGGGTTTCCGTTCGGTAACACGCCGAAATCGCTAACGGAATTGCTCGTCGGATCACAAAGGATTTGGCC
>JBEBHM010000426.1:0-7448 GCA_040080875.1 Pirellula sp. | reverse complement strand
ACTGGAAATCGGCTAGCGCCTCAGGCTCAGAAAGCTCCCAACTTATTTCAATCGTACAGGTCGAGGGTTTTTGTGCAAGCCGCGAATTGTTGATATGATTTTCAAATACCTACTTGAGCCGCCTGGGCAGCCCGTGTTCTTGAGAACAGCGTTCAAATCCGTTGTCGGTAAATGCGTTATGAATTCGAGGAAAACGCGGCTAGTGCCTGCGGCTGAGGAAAACGCGGCTAGCGCCTGCGGCTCAAGTGGAACTTTCTGAGACGTTGGCGATAGCTGATTCCTGCGGCGTGGCTCGGCTAGCGCCTCAGGCTCATGACAACGCCCAACGCTCATCAAACGCGGCTAGCGCCTGCGGCTCAGAACAAACAGGTGCAACGATTTGTTTTTACGTTTCAAATCATGTCAAATAAACAGGAATGACCGTCATGTCTGAAATGGTTGGCGTATTCATAACTTGGACTACGTACGGAACTTGGTTGCCAGGCGACGAACGAGGCTGGCGGTCTCGAAAACACGGGCATCAATTGCCAGACGCAATTTTGGAAGCACGTTGCGAGTCGATACTAATATCCGAACCCGTTCTCTTGCGTCCCACTGATCGCGTCGCTGTCGAAGTGGCTTGTTTAAAGCATTGTAACTTTCGTGGCTGGACCTTGCATGCGGTCAATGTTCGAACGAATCATGTGCATGTCGTAGTTTCAGCTTATGTCAAACCGCAAGTGGTCGGCGATCAATTGAAAGCCAATTGCACACAAGCGCTTCGGGCTCAAACAGATCCATTGATTTACGAACGGACCTGGACGAAAGGCGGAGATTGCCAAGTTCTATTTGACGACGATGATTTATTCGACGCCATCGATTACGTTATAAACGCCCAAGACTGACTGAGCCGCAGCGTTTTTGCACAACCTGAGCCGCAGGCGCTAGCCGCGTTCGTTAAACAACCGCACGGTCTCGTGCAAAAACCGTAATCTACATCCACTTAATGGAGCTAACTGAGGGCTGAGACTTTCTGATTTCCAGCGGCGTGGCTCGGCTAGCGCCTCAGGCTCACAACAACGCTTAGCGCTCATGACAACGCCCACGGCTCAGGCGCTCAGGCGGCTTAGGCTCAACGAATACAAGCAAAAACGATATCTGAAAGCTGTACAACCTCACAGTGCGACGAATCCAGATACATGCCGGCCCGAGCATCGCGGCAAAGCTGCCACTGCTAGCAAGGCTAGCAATGGCGAGCCCTAAAAAGATCTTGGCGAAAAGTTGCGGATTTGCTAAAGGTTGTTTGGAATTGTCTCACAACCCACTATTCGGCATCGTACGGAGGCAGGCGTTCATGATTTCTCCACTGGATATTAGTACTAGTGCGTTGGTCGCGCAGCGAATTCGGTTGAATACGATCTCGGGCAATATCGCCAACATGTCCACCCTCAAGAATGAGGAGGGCGAGAACAAACCTTATCAACCTCGATTCGTCGTTTTCCAGACGGACGAGGAAAAAGCTGAGGGAGGGGCGGCTGGCGTCAAAGTTTCCAAAGTCGAAATCGATCAATCCGAACCGCTATACCGACTGCAGCCAGATCATCCGCTGGCGGCAACCGAGGGAAAATGGAAAGGATACGTAGCTTATCCAAAGATCAATATGAACGAGCAATTCGTCGACGCGCTCGAGGCCACGCGAGCGTATGAAGCCAACGTTGGGGTAATGGAAGTCACCAAAGGGTTGGCCCGGCAAACGTTGAGTATCTTGGCCTAATTTCGATTCAAACCTAACTTTGTCGACTGACCATGCAGATTCCAAGCCAACGCAATTTCAATGAATTGACGGTAGGTCAACACGACACACCTACTGCCAAGCATGCTGATCGAATTTCTCGCCTTCTGCAAAGGGTGGGAGAGCATGCTGCTGCCGACAAGGCACCCAACGCAAACCCTTTCTCTCGCTTGTTGGTTGACGGTATATCTCAAGTCAACGAGATGCAAAATTCGGCCGAGGGACAAATGGAGCAATTGCTGACCGGTGCAGACGTCAACCAGGCCGAAGTTTTCACGAGCATTCAAAAAGCAGATATGTCATTTCGGATGCTTGTCCAGATTCGAAACAAATTGCTTCAAGCGTACGAAGAGCTCAATTCCATTCGGGTGTAACACAGATAGCTCAATCTCATGGTTCAACTGACACAGTTCTTGCAACAATTGCGAAGCCTTTATGCAGGCATGACTCCTCAGTCCAGGCTGCTTGCAATACTTCTGACGGCCGCTCTGGCGGTATCGTCGACGTTTTTGGTCCAGGGATATTTGGGTAGCAATGGAGCCATGGTTTATCTTTTCGACGGTAAATCACTGAGCGAAGAGGATCTCGACAAAATCGAAATCGCGTTGAGCAGCGCATCGCTCCGCAGATACGACCGAACTGGAAACCGAATCAAAGTTCCCAACTCCACCAAAGACGAGTACTACAAAGCCATCGCGGATGGAAAAGCCGTCCCCGATGGGATGGGCAGCGCGGTCGAAGCAGCGCTCAACGGAAATACTTTTTTGGAACCAAGCCGAATTACCGACGCTAAGGTGATGAACGGCAAACTCCGTGATCTCGCCGACGCCCTCAAGAAAAAAAATGCGATCATCGAGGATGCCAAGGTGACTTACGACGAAAAACGAGTTGGCTTCTCTTCGCAACGAAAACAAACGGCTAGCGTCGGAATCAAAACGCGCGGGGGCAAACCGCTTACAGCCGAACAATCCAATGGAATTCGGCAGTTCATCGTTTCGTCGTTCGCCGGCCTGCGTCCAAGCGACGTTACTTTACTGGACCTGAGCAATCTCCAGGCGTCCACCATTTCGGACGATCCAGCTGGCATCGCCCAGGAAAAGTACTATCAGATGAAACGCCAACGCATACAGGAACTTAAGGAGCAAGCGGAGAATCTCTTAGTTGACTACGGCAAGTTTCGACTCGAAGTCAACGTGGATCTTGACCCAACACTCAGCGAAGAAACCGACACGCTGAGCTACAACGACAAGCCAACCACCATTCAGTCGACCACCACGAAGAAAGACTCGACCAATCAAAAGTACCCGCCGCAGGGAAGACCAGGCACAGAACCCAATGCCACCACAGCCATGCAAGGCAAATCGCTGAGCAATTCGATCGAACAGAACAATGTAATGAAAGAACAAACCGAAAACGACAAACGGGTTGCGGGCAGCACACTGACGAGAACGGAAAAAGCGGGTCTGCAAATTACACGTGTCCTCTTTACCGTCTCGTTGCCAGACTCGTACTACCGCAAAGTTGCGCTGAACCAATGGCAGAACGAGAGCCCCGACAACAAGGACATCAAAAAGTTTTCAATGACGGAGCAACAGTTAAAGAAGATCAAAGACGACGTTGAGTCCAGCATTCAAAAGAAACTTACCCCTTTGTTGCCCAAGGGAGCTGCCGGTGAAGACAAGTTACCCAAGGTCACAGTCACCGACTACGTCGACATACCCGAGGAAGAATTGCCTCCACCGCCGTTTTCACAGGTTGCACTTATGTGGCTTTCGGAGGCTTGGCAAACGATTGCTCTGCTAGGAGTCGTCGGTATCGCTCTCGTTTCGCTCCGATCGTTTGCGACATCAGCCACAGGTTCTAACAATGACGCTGATTTCGAACGCGGCTTCGATCTTCCATTGGACGACGCCTCGGATATCGATCTGAGCTCGCTAACCGATGAAGAAAACGATTCCTTCGTCGCTCGTTCCGAAACGGATGAAAATGGAGTCCCCAAGCTTCGTATGACCGGTGGCGACGTAAAGAATGACCTGACGACTCTGGTTCGCGAAAACCCAGACGCCGCCGCGACCATGCTGCGGAATTGGATCGGCGGAACGTAAATCGAACCTAAACGGCCAATCCCTAACCGAACATCCCCAATATCACAATTTATTTGCTTAACTTTCCAAATCCACAACTCATTAGCCTTGTTGAGCCTGAGGCGCTAGCCGATCTTTCCACTTTCCAATACGACAAATCATTGGCTTTACTGAGCCTGAGGCGCTAGCCGATTTCCGGCAACGAAACTCGGCTAGCGCCTCAGGCTCAACTCAAAACCAATGACTTGAGACAAATGTGGGATGCTCTCCCCGACCGACGGGTCCATCGGTTCCAATTAGACAGAAAGTATGCCATGTATTCCAATATCCGAACAAAATGGGCCGGCGTTTTCCTCTCCTTGCTATTTATTTGCATCGCACTCACCGAGCCGTTGTTGAGTCAAAATCCGACAGGGCCGGTTCCGGTGACCGGCGGGGCACTGCCCAGCACCAGCGGATCACTACCGACCGTCTCTAATCAATTCGCAAATCAACCCAACACCAGTCAACCCAACACCAGTCAACCCAGCCCAGTCCCACCTTCCATCCCTTCGCTCGAACGATCTAACTCCGGCGTTACGGAAACCAAGAACCACACCCCCAAGTCAATCCCGCGTATGGAGCTTCCCAGTTCCAATGGTCAATACTGGGTCGAGTACGACCTGCGTCCTTATACCCAATCCCTTAAGAATGCCGAACGCCCTCAACAAGCGATCATCGATTGGATTATTCGTGAGACGGGTTCCGATGTTTGGTTCAACGAACCATTTGGGATACTCAATGCGGATCGATCGACCCTGCGCGTCTATCACAATGCCAACATGCAAAAGTCGGTGGCAGAGATCTACGAGAAATTCGTGAATGGCGTCACGGAACCACAAGTATATGGGCTGCGATTGATCACCGTAGGAAACCCCAATTGGCGCAATAAAGCGGCACCGCTGATGCGATCTGCCCAAGCCCAGGCGCAAGGTGTGCAAGTTTGGGTCATGCCGAAAGAAAACGGTGCCATCTTCATGTCGCAGTTGCGTGAACGCACCGATGTTCGCGAAATGCAAGTTGTCGACTTGCCGTTGCTCAATGGACAGTCCCAAGGCCTTGAGCAACTAAGGTCCAGAAACTATTTGCGTGAATATCAATCCAATCAAACGAGCGCTTGGCCGCCCTACACTCCCGTCTCCGGCGAGATCAAGGAGGGTTACAAGCTCCATTTGAGTCCGCTTATGAGCTTGGATGGGCGCACGGTCGACTTAATGTTGAAGTGCGAGATCGACCAAGTGGAACGCTTGAATAGCGTGAACATCGATTTGCCGATGCCTTTAAGCCAACCGCAATCGGTACAAATCGATGTCCCACAACTGGTGTCATGGCGGTTGCATGAACGATTCCGATGGCCCGCCAATCAAATGCTACTTTTATCTTGTGGCGTAGTGGCCGCGCCGACGGCGCAAGTCAACAACACACTTCTTGGCGGAAGCCCCCCGACCTTGTTTGGTCTCAACAAGATACTTCCAACGACGGCAGGGCAAAGGACCGATGCACTCTTGTTGATTGAACACAAAGGACCTGCATCGACGCAAATATCATCAGCCCTTTCAGCGTCCACGAATTCGTCGGGTGTCGCTCAACCCGCTCCCAATAGCGCCACCGCACCCATTTCTCGCGGTCGCTACTAAAAGTAAAACGATTGTCCCAATCGTTTCCGAAACATAAGCACTCATGAACAAATAACCGTGCATAAGTGGTTTTCGTGCGCGCAGGACATAGCAAAGGTCCGGGCTTGTCCCGGACCTTTGCAACAGGTTTGGCGTCCTAGCTTAGGACGCCAAACCTGTTGCGTTCGTTGGGCACAAGGCCCACCGAACGCTTCTGCGGAAAGCATCTGGTAAAGAATCCTAGCTTATCCGACATTCACCTTATGGTGCGTTTCGGTTTTCTTCCCGATCTTCTTCAAGCTATCGAAGTAGAGCTGCTTGTGCACAAGATAACTACGACAAAAGGCAACCGCCTCGCGATGAAACGGAATGTCGCTTCCACCGGAGATTTCGGGCGATGACAACCACTCGATGTGCCGGTCGAGCGCAGCCTTTCGACCCATGGACTGGCATTCTTCTCTGAATTTGACCATCGCGAATTCAACTTGCCGGAATCGACCGCCGACTGGCAACTCTTGCTGCTCCCCTTTGGGGTTCGTCCAAATCGTAGTCCATGCCTTTCCTTGGGAGTAGAAGCGTTTCAGCCAGTAGGCGGCGTTATCGGACTCATCGATATCTCGAGATGTTAGGATCGCAGCTCGCGCATACATCATCTCCTTTTCGACCAATTGAGGCTCCTCGCGCCATCGCTGGATCATGCGTACATTGACCCGAGAGTGATCTCCGTCCGGGAATAGGAAACGGTCGACGAATATTTCGTGTTGAAACGAAAGTCTGCGAAGCTGAGGGAACTCGCAGTAAATCGTCATTTCTGAAAGCGTACTGGCCGCGTGCTCGTTGTCTCGGATCTTGTTCTTGAAAGTGACCGGATCCGTTAGCGAGCTGTGCATGTCAGGCCCAAATGGCATCGAGGCCGCGTGCTCGATTTCATGCAGATAATACAAATCCTGGACCAATTTATTGTCATACGTTCGCAACTGAATACCACCCCACCATGGCGAAAAGTGAGGGGCTTCGACATACTCCTTGAGTTCCAATCCGTCGCTGCTGGCGACCGTGAGGTACTCTTCCGAAGGTCGATAGAAAAACCTTGGGCGACGAGCGAACCGATTCAATACATCGCGAATCAATCCACCTTCATCGTACGAACTGCGAAACACTTCTGTCTGGAGTAACTCGTCGCGAACGTAGCTACAACACTCTTGTGCGGTTACCAACTTAACAACCTCTCTCATTTTAGCTCCCGTCCACGACCAATCGTTCATAGTAGCGAGCTGCAACGTTTGGATTGAGTCTTGGATTGATAGTATGGGCCATCAACGGAGTCAAGCAGACTCGAACTCTTTGATCCCCTTTCGGGCCACGCAGCAAGTACCGTTCAAGTTCCGATAGTGCAGAAGAAGGTTTGCCTACTCCCAGCAAAAGGATATCCGCCGATTGCATTTCAAGTCCTAGTTTATGATTGACGCACTCGATCACTTCCTGCTGAATAGGGCGATACTTTCTAGGCAATTCATGCACTCCAAACCGACTCATGAATGCGGTACCGATGCTGAGAGAGCAGACGTTTTTAAACCACTTGTTGCCGAAAAGACCGGGATACTCTCTGCGGGAGTACATTCCGCCAACCCGATGATAGTAGACCCCAGCGGGTTTACTCAAGGACAGAAAGATTGCTTGGATGTTGGGATGATTGGCACGAATTGCGAATGATCGAGCGACACATCCGACGTACGAAAGATCGAGCATGATCTCGGCAGTCGGTTTCTTGCGGTACAACTCCGTTGCAAAACTTTCAAAATCATCCCACACGTAACCATCGATGGCAGACGGCTGACTGACATAGAACTCCTCATTTGGCCCGACGAGATCAATTGCATCCTCCCAACTCTGCCGACGATGCGACTGCACTTCGATACCCGCGGCCGAAGCGTAAAC
>JBEBHM010000425.1:0-7460 GCA_040080875.1 Pirellula sp. | reverse complement strand
CAAAGCATCCTTCGGCGAAAAGTACAGTTACGGTGAGCTGAAGATGATCGCTTGGCGATTTCGCTCCGACGACGCATAGACAATTTCCAAATAAGTTTGCCGCGTACTGAGCCTGAGGCAGGTGTGTTAAAAGTTTGGGGTTGCGGCGTATCCTTGTTGCGCAGCTTTTGTTCCATAAAGACCCCAGCGGCCTCGCGCCGCTCGGTGAACAAGGTTTGTATGCTAGTAGTAGAAGCGACCGACCGATTCGAAAGACCCCCGTGACCTTGTGTCACGGGTGAATCAGGTTCATTAGCTATTCGAACCATGCGTTCCAGTCGGACGAGCGGACGAGCCGACTGGGGACGGAGGAATGGGGGGCCAATTCTAGCTGTTAGCCTTACAAGCGGGCTGGGGATATGGCATCGAACCCCTCGAAACGATTGGGACAATCGTTTTACTATTTTTTATCTTCGGGTGGTTGCCATCGCATCCGACCGCCGCGTTGAATGTGTGCACGGAGCGCGGCTGCACCAGAAACAGGCGTAAGAATTGGAGTGGCATGATTAGCTCGAACGGCTGGAGAACGTTGGGGACACTGTTTTTTGTTCAGCGGGCACTGTGAGTATTGAGCCGTCGAGTGTTGCTAACCCAACGGCCCTCGAAACCTAGTAAATGCCACCAATTGACAATCGCCGGTAGCAATAATGATAATCGCGTTGTGTTCAATATATGCGGTAACGAGCATCGGCTGGTCGTTTGGATTAACTACGAATTTTTCACCATCTACATCCGATTCATCGGCGCTCACGTTGAGTATGACGAAATTGACTCGCAAAACATCTAAATCCATTCAACAGACCTCAAGCAAAAAGACCTTATTCCAATTCTTGGCAGTAAGAGCTAAAGTATCCGAGGTTCTTAATGGCCAACGAAAGTTGTCCCTGACGATGATTCGCAAGTTGGTAAATGCACTTGGCATACCTGCGAGCATGCTGCTGTAGGAGTCTGGCGTAAAACTCGACAAAGTAGGGGACTTTCATCGTGAAATCGTGGTGTATTTTTCTATTGGTTTTTTTTCTGTTCCCATCGGTCACTCAAGCCCAAGGTGGTGGAACTGGGAATCCGGCGAAACGCTTTCTTTATGTCGTCACGCCTGGAGTTCGCGACTATCTTCAGTACGGCGGAGCGGGGATTCTCGTCTTCGATATGGACAACAACCACCAATTCGTCAAACGCATCGCGACGCCAGCTAGTACTATCGACAAGCCTCGAAATATCAAAGGCGTGTGCGCGAGTGCCACGACCGATCGACTTTATTTCACGACGCCGGAAAAACTTTACTGCGTTGACCTGGTCAGTGAAAAAACGCTTTGGGAAGTCTCGCCACCCAACGGCTGCGATCGCATGTCCATTCTTCAAGACGGGAAAGTGCTCTATGTTCCTTCGTTCGAAAAGGATACGTGGAATGTGATCGACGGGGAGACCGGCAAGACGATTACTGAAATCGAGACCAAGAGTGGCGCTCACAACACCGTCGTCTCTCTCGACGGGGCGCGCATGTACATGGGAGGCCTCAAATCCCCCAACCTGTTCGTAGCGGATACGCGAACTCATCAGATCGTCCAGCAAGTCGGTCCCTTTGCAGCTTCGATCCGCCCGTTCACCGTGGACGCTTCGCGAAGCCGGGCGTACGTTTGTGTGAATGAACTGCTTGGTTTTGAGATCGGCGATTTAACGACAGGGAAAAAATTGCATCGCGTGGTAGTTGCCGGATTCCAACCGGGCGCGGTCAAGCGACATGGATGCCCAAGTCACGGCATCGGATTGACCCCGGACGAACGCGAAGTTTGGGTCGTCGATGCCGCCAATGAGCATGTTCACATATTCGACAACAGCGTCTCACCTCCCAAGCAAATGCAAAGCATCAAGCTGCGCGAACAGCCGGGTTGGATTACTTTTAGTATCGATGGCAAGTATGCCTATCCATCGACTGGGGAAGTGATCGATGTAGGTACCAAAAGGATTACGACCGCGCTCACCGACGAGATGGACCGAGAAGTCCACAGTGAGAAAATGCTGGAGATCCACAAAGTCGGGAGCGACGCCATTTTAGTCGGCGATCAATTTGGAGTAGGGCGTATTCCGAGGCAATAGCGAAGCCGTACGACCGAGAAACACAGACCGCCAATGTGAACTCGACATGTCATTGCTTGGCGACAGGCTGGTGTTCGCGAAAAGCAGCAGTGGAACGAGCGGTGGGCACTGAGATTCATCTGTGCTCCGGCGCAGCTATCTGTGCTACGATATTGCAATTGTCCAGCCTAGCACAGATGGCAAGGCCGGTGCACAGATGAAAATCCGTCGAGCTCGTGGGGATCGACAGGAAGATTTTGCGACAGAAAAATGAAAAACGACGATCGACTGAAACGGTTGAACTCGGTTAAGGGGCTCGCCCTTTGGATGGCACTCCTAGTTCCCGTCGTGATCGCGGCGATGTTCGGAGCTCAAAGGGCGCGGCCGGACGCCCTTGGGTATTTCACGACGGATGGAGAAGCGTACATAACGTGCTCACTCGCTTTCCAGCTAGATAACGTCACTCTGCGGACCCGATACTTTGACCTTGCAACAGGAAGGTCTATTTCGAAACAAAATCAGGTCGCTCACGGTCCGAGGTCGAACTTTGTCGACGTACGACTGGATCAGCGCCAAGTAACGGTTTTGATGCAATCCACCAACGCCAGGTCCGTTGTATTTCAGTCGGATGTCGCCGAACCGGGAGCCGTCCGTACATCGAATATTCAATTGCGGGCGTCGGATCGCAAGTCAGGTGCTATGTGCATAAGCCGCAATGGTGTCATCCAATTGTCAGATCGTCAGCTTCAATTTTGGGACTCGGCAACGGGCGTGTCCAGAGCCCCGATTCCGACAATTTCAGGACCAAACACGATTCTTCATGCGTTCAACGATTCGTCGAATTTTGTTTCCTACGACACATCCATCAAGGAGCTGACACTCTATTCCACAGACGCAATGGAGATACAACAACTGAAACGATGGACCGCGTTGGATTGGTTTGACTTCGAAAGCGAATCGCGACACTACATTGCCAGCCTACGACCAGACGGGGCAACATACGACGTACTCGAAGTTCAGGATGGTGAGATCGTTGCAACGCAATCCGTTCCAACGCGAGCGCCGATCCCGCTCGCAATGTTCCCAACTCGGTCAGAGTACAGTTTTGTTTATTGGCGAAAAATCGGTAGGTTCACCGACGTGTTTACTGGGGAGACACTTGGGATTCCCGCAGCTCACAAGATTATCGGCGAGGATCGTCAACGCAGTCGCATCGCATCCATAGGCAATTCGCGAACCGACCCCGCTCACGTCGCCATTTTTGACAAAACGATTGGCAGAGAAATCCTTAGAATCCCAACCTTAGCGGACGTAGACTCAGCGAATTTTTTACCATCGACGAATGAAATCGCGATGGCAACGAATGACCATCGCATAATGATTCATAGTCTTGATTCCGGACGTCTTCTCCGAACTGTGGATCCATTTCGATTCGGATTTGTGTTCGACTGTGGGGCCTGCATCCTTTTCGTAATTTGGCTTATCGGATTTCAACGCTTTACACACTTGGATCATTGGTGGGGAGGGACCGACTCCGCAGTCCTTTTTTGCCTGTATGCAGCCTATGCGATTTATCGTTCAAGATTTGTCGTAGGCATTGGATTTGATGACTTCTTCCTCGCTTGCATGGGCGTAGCAACGGCAGGACCAACGCTTGCGGTAGCCATGCTTTTCTTAGAACGCGGTCGATGGATGCAGCGATTGTCGTTTGTCTTGCTCGCCTTCGGAGTTGGAACGGGCGTGATTGTTCAGTTGCAGCAAGAACCTACGGCAACCCTAGTTGCCCCAGCTTACGCGACGATTCTATTGAGCATGATCTCGATCATTCTGATATTGCGAATTTTCGGGTTGAAGCTCGAATTGGTCTTGCCGAACGAAGGGGACGGGGAACTCGCGGCGTCGCAATCCTCTCGGTACAGTCTTCGCGACGCAATGTTTTTTATGTTGGTCGTCGGGTTCGTTGCATCGATACTGCGGTGGATTCCGGCAGATCACTTGTACGGCGTTTTCTTTGAACGCTCCCTTCTGAGGGAACTTATGTCATCGATCGGTTTCTACGCTCCTTTGCACGCAGCAATGAGTGTTTTGGCAATGTGGACATGCATGAGCCACTTAGCGTTGGCGGCGAGATGGGCCCCGTGGTTGCTTGGAGGAGTGATACTAGGACTGATGTACAATTTCCACGGCGTTAATGCGTCCTTCGCTCTGTCGTCGTCGTTGGCTCTGGTCTACGGGTTTCAATCGTATCGAATGCGTGGCTGGCGATTCCGGAACAAAGGTGTCCGGTACCGTTTATCGGATTTCGGCACAGTCGCCTCCTCTGAACGCCGTGAACTTTAGACAGCAGAATGGCAGAATGGCAGTCAGTACAAAAGTTTTTGCAGCCACCTGTTGGGTCGCAAAATGGGATACCATATACACGCTTTCCTCTTACACGTTTTCATTAATTTCCATTTTTCACAAAGGACCTCGGATCTATGGCTCTCCAGTGGATATCCGGCACCATCAGTCGCAAGCAAGTTTGGTCTGATGGGCTCTTCACGCTGTTTATTCACTGCCCAGGTGTCACACCGCATGAGTCCGGACAGTTTCACCAAGTTGGAATGCAGCTATCTGAAAAGCATTTGCATCGCCCCTACTCGGTTGCTTCCCCGCATGGCGATACGCTTGAGTTCTTTATCGTGCGAGTGGATGAAGGAGAATTGACGCCGCGATTATGGAACATGAAGGAGGGGGATGCGATCGACGTTTCCGCCAAAGCCACGGGAGGATTTACGCTTTCGCACACACCGAGCGCCGATTGCATTTGGTTGCTCGCGACCGGCACTGGTTTGGCGCCTTACATCGCCATGCTGCGAGAAACGAACATCTGGGAGCGTTACAAGAAGATCGTTCTGGTGCACGGCGTTCGGTTTGCCACCGATCTGGCTTATCAAGACGAACTTAAAAGTTTCCATGATCGCCATCCGGATCGATTCCATGCCGTACCCGTGGTTTCTCGAGCCGAGGTCCCTGGGGCTATCTCTGGGAGAATCACGACCGCCATTGAAAAGGGAACTCTCGAATCCGCTACGAATACTCCGTTGTCAGCAGACAACAGCGTGGTCATGATGTGCGGAAATCCCCAAATGCTCGACGATGTGGAAGCCTTATTGGGTGCCCGCGGAATGACTCGGCACAAAAAATCCAAACCTGGGCACATCGTCGTCGAACGCTATTGGTAATCAAGCGACTGATAATGATTGGATTAGGTCGATCTATGCATTGGACTATGTTCCTTAGGGTCGTGTACTTCGCCTCGGCGTGTGTTGCTCTGGTAAGTAACGGGGCAGCGCAAATTTTTGACGAACGATTTGACGACTGGCCAGTCGATCTAAAGATCAATGGAACCATCGTTGCCGGCGAATCCGCGAACGCCGAATTGCTCCAAAGAATCGTAGCCTCCCAAGACAATCCTAAGGCGATCTTGATCACGAACGAGATGGGCAGTGCAAAAGACGCCGTACTGCATGAATATCATCCGTTATGCAGCGAAATCGAAGCGATGTTGCCCGATGAGTTCAATGAAACGCATGCGACCGAAGTCGGCTTGCTCATTTGGCACGATAGTCGCGCGGCAAATTCGATCAGTCGACACGAACTAGAAAGAATTAGGCCGTTGTTTGCCAAGCACATTCACAATGGGAAAACACTTGTCGCGATTGGGCCCGCATCGAGAGCGCTGTCACAATATTTCGTTGTGTCCGTTTCCGTCGGCGTTCCTAGTATTGTGCCTGGCATGAACTTGTTGCCGGATTGCGTTTTGGAAACGTCGGTCCATAAGAATTCGGTCGGAAAGCAGCAATTGTTAAGTGTGCTCGCAGCCCACCCGCGTTGTGTTGGAATCGGTCTCGACGCTAACACAATGTTGATCTTGAAAGGGCGCCGCATGCAAGTCGCTGGCAGTGGCCAAGCAACTCTTTTGTTGGGCGGAAACGAGCGCCAGCCGGTCCGTTCGCATTCGATAACTGAGCCAAAAGTGAGAGACCGAAGTCCCGAGAACTACCTTGTCGATTTGACCGAATGGCGGCGAGACGGGATCGATCGAACTCTCGAACCGTTTCCCCCTGCCGAAGTAGAGAAGCCATTCGTCGAATTTGGTACTTTGATGATTGTCGGTGGCGGTGGAATGCCGGAAGGTTTGATGAGCCAGTTTGTTGAGTCGGCGGGTGGCGTTGAAAATGCCAAACTGGTATATGTTCCGTGCGAAGAAAACGAACGTGTGGCTCCCAATCAGAGCATGGTCGCCACATGGGAAAAGATGGGAGTAAAGCACACGAGTTTTATTCACACCAAGGATCGGCAGCAAGCGAACGACGATGAGGCTTTCTTGGAACCTCTCAAAGATGCAACCGGAATATGGTTTGGCGGAGGCCGGCAGTGGAATTTGGCCGATTCGTACTATGGGACCAAAGCCCACCAACGGATGAAGGAAGTGCTACGGCGTGGTGGCGTTGTTGGAGGCTCCTCGGCAGGCGCTTCCATCCAAGCAAGCTACTTGGCCAGAGCCACTCCGATCGAGAATTTTAAAATCATGGCACCAGGGTACGAGCGGGGAGGATTGGGGTTTATCCGAGGAGTCGCCATCGACCAACACTTTACGCAACGGCGCAGGCAAGCCGACATGACGCAACTGGTCAATCGTTACCCGCAGCTACTCGGCATAGGCATCGATGAATCGACCGCCATCGTCGTTCGGGGTTCGGTCGCACAGGTTGTCGGCAAAGGCAAAGTCCATTTCTATGATCGGACCCAAAAAGTCGTTCCGGACCGGCCGGACTTTTTGGCGTTAGAAGAGGGGGGATCGTACGATCTCGCGAAACGCGCAAAGTTCGAGGACTAATGCACGACACGGTTACCGTCGCACCTGATTGGTTATTGCCGCTGGATTCGATGCCCATTCGCAACGGTTATTTGGTGTTGCATCACGGGCGAGTCGATTTTGTTGGCTGCGAACTTCCGCTCAAGTATCGAACGACACGTAAGGTCGAGTTGCGCGGATACGCAGTGCTTCCAGGGCTTGTCAATGCTCATTGTCATCTCGAATTCAGCGATCTGCTCGAGCCCATTCCTGCTGGGCCCACCTTTCCTGATTGGATTCGTCGTTTGATCGATCGCCGCAAGGCTGGTGCGGGCGACCCCAATGAGCAGATCGATTGTCGTCGTGCTGCCGTTGTCAAGGGATTAGCGGAATCCTACGCATGCGGTGTACGCTGGTTGGTTGATATGACAACTCAACCTTGGGATCCAGATTGGCTCGCGGCCGATCGACGTATGGTGGTCCAGCCGTGCATTGAAATGATGGA
>JBEBHM010000424.1:0-7462 GCA_040080875.1 Pirellula sp. | reverse complement strand
GCAGGTCTCTCTGCGGATCCGCAGGATGGAGTCGTCGCCTGGGATACTGCAGCCTCGGGCGCGCTCGGGACATATACGTTGAGCGTTCGCGCGTCCGATGGATTTGGCGGCGTCGGGGCCAAGTCGTTTCAAGTCCAAATCGACGGCGATACGAAGCCTCCGACCGTTGGCCTATCGACAAATCCTGAATCGATCGAGGCGACTCGCGATGTGCGTGTCTTCGTAACCGCAACCGACGACGTTGCCGTCTTGCCAGGCTCGCGCGCTTTGAAGTTGACCGGCTATAGCAGGGATGGCTCGGTTTGGTTGCCAAGCGATATTGCGATCGAACTTGACTCGCTTGGGCGGGGTACGATCAACTCCAATATGCTCACGGTACCTGGTCGAACGGAGCATGTCGGTCTCTATCGATTTGTCGCGAGCGCCAGAGATGCGGCAGGCAACATTGGACTCGCCGGAGCGGATGGAGCGATTATTCTTTCGATCGTTGCCGATGCTTCACCTCCGACCATCGAGATCAAATCACCTACCTACAACCAATCCATCCTCGAGCCGATCGACGTGCTGGGTACGGTCGATGACCCGAACAATGAACTGGCCGAATATTGGGTGACAATGCATCCCAATGGACGCCCCGAGCAATCCATTGAGGTCAAGCGGGTTGTCGGCAATCGAGAAATTTCGCAGGGAATTCTTGCTTCGATCGATACGACGCTTTTGGAAAATGGGCAGTGGGTCCTGAGTCTCTACGCCCGGGACATGGCTGGCAACATAGGCAAAACAACGGTTCCGATTCAACTTGAGGGCAACTACAAGCCTGGCGTACTCTCGCTAACGTTTACCGACTTGGACCTCGCGACTCCCGACGTCCCCATCAAAGTACAGCGATCCTATCGAAGCAGCCGATCCGACAAAGTACTCGACTTTGGCCGCGGCTGGGCGCTCGACTTCGGCATCCCAAAAATCGAGATCGCATACCAACAAAATGCATCGCCAGGTTCAAGCGGTTATCCCGTCCTGCTAGATGGCACACGCGTGACCGTGACTCTGTCGGATGGCACGGTCGAGGGCTTCACATTCCAACCGTACCCGAAAGATCCAAACTTGCTCGGTATCTCAATTAGCTGGATCCCATTTTTCATTCCTGATAAAGGCAACACTTCATTCTTGGAAGCTGACGATACGCCGGTGTACCGCATCGCCAACGGAGAATCTTGGGAATACATTTCATTTTCGGCCGCCGAATCCTATCATCCCGCCTCACGAGCCTTTGGTGGCTATTGGAAACTCCATCTGCAAGGTGGCACGCAATTGCATGTCGATGCTCGTACCGAAAACACCGCTTGGCTCGAAGATCGCAACGGAAATCGCACGACTCTCTCCCCGAATGGCGTCGAACACTGGTCGGGACGTCGAATCGCGATCGCTCGCGATGCAGCCCAACAGAATCGCATTAGCTCCATCACGGATTCGCTCGGATTCAAGATCGAATACGGTTACAACTCACTCGGCAACCTCATCTCGGTCAAAGACAGGTCGGGCCAAATATCCACCATGACGTACCACGATGCGAACGCCAACGTTCCCAATCAAGAATACTTACTCAAATCCATCTTAGACGCAGCAGGGCGTGAACAGTTGGTCGCGGCGTATTCGAGCGATCGACGATTGGCAACACTCAAGGATGTTGAAAACTGGTCCACTGGGTTTTCGTACGACTTGCGCAATCGTGTCCAATCGATCGACGAGGGGAATAATGGATCCACCGGCAACTCGCAGATCGTCATGGATCGGCGTGGCAATCCCGTCAAAGTCTCGGACGCCACCAATGTCCTGCAAATCAATCGATACGACAACGACGGAAACTTGACGCAACAACGCCAGGTCGTTGGAACGACCGACAGCGGCATCGGTGTCAATGACGACTTGCTCACTTCGTATGAATACAACCAATTCGGCCAACCGATCTCGGTCACGGACACTCAAGGTGGAACCTCGCAATACATCTACGATGATCGCTCCCATCTAGTTTCCACGGTGATCAGTTCGGCTGGACTGTCAACCAATTACAACTACGACCCCAAGGGCAATCTGCTTCGATCCATTAGCCCTACCGGCGATCAAACCACCCTCAGTTACTTGTCTAGAGGTCAAGTCGACACGGTTAAGAACCATGACGGATTGCAACTGATTCAAAATGCGTATTCTCCCTCGGGTAGCCTGACTAAGACCACCAACAGCGATGGCCTGTCGATTCGTTTCGAATACGATGCCAACGGGCGTCAGACGGCTCGCATCGCGGAACTGGAGAAGGACGGCAGACCATTCGAAACTCGCAATGAAACCGACTACGATGCATCGGATCGAGTCGTTGCGACTCGGTTGGTGGAGCGCTCGCAGTCGGCCGCAGGTCAATGGACTGCCGCGACGATTTGGAGCACGAGCACTGCCTACGACTTGGCTACCGGCAAGATTCGTTCGGAGACCGATCAACGCGGCCTCAAGACCGAGTATTTCTATGACCGTCGCGGCAATCCAATCCAAACTCTGAGCGAAGTGGAATTGAGAGAACCAAGCACCAATGGATCGTTCGTCACCACCAAGACCAAGACGAGCCAATGGATGATCTACGATGAGCGCGGACGAATCGTCCTGAGCACGGACTCCATTTCCTATTTGGCCAATACGCCTTGGCTTAGCCCACTCGTCGGAGCCAGCAAATCGATTTACGATGCAGCCGGACGCGTAATTGGAACACAACGATTGAAAGATGTAGTCGTTCAATCGATCGATGCAAACGGGCTTCCGCCCGATCTGAGCGGTTACTCCAATTACAACAATCTGCGGTCAACTGCGGTCGCGAATGGAACGATCGTGTCGTCAACTAAGACGGAATACGATTCTGCTGGCCGCGCCATTCGATCTCGCGATGCAAATGGACAGTGGTCTGAGACGTTTTATGGTTTTGCTGGCGAAGTGGTCCAAACTCGCAGTCAGACGAAAGATGCGGATGGCCGCCTCGTCTGGCTGGTAACTCGAACCGCCTTTGATGAACTTGGTCGCGCCATCCTCACGACCGATACCGTGCTTGAGGGTTCCTCCTCGGCTCTTGGGACGCGGACTTTCTTCGATGAACTTGGGCGGACCACCAAAGTGGAACGTCGATTCGGCGTGCAGTTGACTTTGCTCGATCGGTTCGGAGCAGTCGTTCGAGACGCAGCGATAGCTCAGGGACCATTCCTTGTTCGCATCGATAATCAAGGAGTAAATCAGGCAGGGGATATCAATTTGGTGAGCCGCTCGCTCAACTTCTACAACCCCAAAGGGCAAATCGTGCGAACCGTGACTGGCGTCGGACCGGACCACGAAGGGGTCGAGACTCGATTCGAGTACGATGAGCGAGGTCGACAGATTCGGCAGATCGGCACGCCGATTGCGACTGCCGAGAGCACCGATCGGCTTCGGGCCGTAACCGAAACCGAATACGATTCCCAAGGGAGAGCATTTAGGACATGGACTAATATTCGTGGTCGCGACGTTGGAACCGAAATCGCTCTTAATCGACAGTTTGCTTTATCGACAACTCAAGTGTACGACCAGTTGGGACGAGCCTACAAAACGATCTATCCGGACGGGTCAACAACTCAAATCGAGTTCGATGTTTGGGGGCAGATCGCAGCTGAGACCGACCACCGCGGGAAAACGAATATCAATGCATATGACGCCAATGGCCGTTTGATTACCGTCACGCTACCTGCTGTGCCAGACCCATTCGATAGCGACGCCGACGGCGTGACCGAGTTGGATGCGCCTCGGTTCGAATACGCATACGACTGGGCAGGTAACCAGACGTTGCTGCAAGATGCCAATGGCCGCAGAACTCGATTTGTGTTCGACTCCATGGGGCATCTGATGTCCAGGACGCTGGCCGAGGGCACGGTGGAAACGTTTATGTACAACGATCTAGGGCAGCGAGTGACACACACTTCGTTCGAAGGAGTTGTGACCGAGTCGATCTATGACAACGGCAAGACGGATGTGCCCGAAAATGCGCCAACGTTTCGAGTCGGAACGGGCCGGCTCATCGAGGAGCGTTATTACGCACCCGGTACCTACAACGGCGCAGGATTACCCTCGGAAGTTTGGACGTTTGCTTACGACGCGCACGGTCGCAAGACTTTGGCTCGGCACGCTACGCGGATACTCGGCGTTTTGACTACCGATCGCGAGGAACGCTGGGTTCATGACGACCGTGGGCAACTCATCCAAGAGTCGAAGCCGGAAGGGAACATCAACTACGCATACGACCCTGTCACCGGCCAGAGAACGAGAACTTGGACTACTAAGGCATCGGGGCTAGCAAGTGCAAATCTTGCCGATGCCGTCGAGGACACTCGCTTTAGTTACAATGAGCTAGGTTGGTTAACCACCGTAACAGTTGTTGAGAAGAATGATCAGGTGTTGGCGGCTGCGCAACGAGAACAAACGAAGTATGGGCATGACATCCTGGGTAGGCAATTGAGAATCGACCACGCCAATGGAGTTATCGAACGGACGGAGTTCGATCGGATGAGTGCCGTAGCGAGAATACGACAGTATGGCCCGGATGCGACTCCATTTGATCTTGGTGATAACCCGCAACGAGCCGACTACCAATATACCCTGCAAGCGGGCAAGCGAACAAAGCTGATCGAGACGCTTTGGATGGATGTCGACAACAATCCGTCGACGCCTAGTCTGCCTAAAACAACGACTTACGATTGGCTATACGACGACAACGGGCGTTTGACGCAAGAGATCATCGACAGCTTCGAAAATGCTTTGGACCGAACCGATACGTTCGAAATGGATTTGTTCGGCAATCGGCGCAAGCGAACGATCGATTTCGTATCTCCTCAAAATATTGACGAAGCCATCGCTTATTTTTACGACGGCAACGACCGGTTGCAAAGCGAACAGACCGATCGAGGGGCGAATGGAACGGTCGACAAATCGACGACGTACGCTTGGAATGGAACGCAGCAAGCGACCAAGACGGAGACGGTGCCGACTGTATCGTCCGTGGTGCAATCGTTCAGTTATAGTTTGACGGGAGCTCAGGCGATGGTCGTAACGGAGAACCGGAACGGGCAAGGGACTACGACGAGCAAATCGAGAGTGGAGTACGTTTACGACTCGATGGGCATTCGGGTCAAGGCAACGGATTACATTCCGCGCGCGACCGATCCGGCGACGTGGGAGATAGAGTTCTCGACGGAGTATTTGATCGACGACAACAACCACACGGGCTACGCGCAATCGATTGTGGAGACCAAACGCAACGCATCAGGATCGATGACCAAGCGAGTCGCTTACACGTTTGGGACGGACGAGATCACTCAAACGACATACGAATATTCTTCCTCTAGCCTACCACCTAACGTCTCCAGCCTGCAATTCGCGCATGACGCACACGGTTCGGTGCGCGTGATGTATGACGCGATGGGAGTATTGACACAAGCGTATACGTATGCGGCCTACGGCGAGTTGTTATCGATCCACAACGCGCGAGCACAGATGGTAGGGACATTAGGTTCGCCGAGTCTACCAGCGCAGGCGTTAACGAGCATGTTGTACAGTGGCGAGACTTATGACAGTCGGATCGGCCAACAATATTTGCGAGCGCGATGGTACAGTGGCCACCGTTTCACGACGCTAGACCCCTTCGGCGGCTCGCCGAGCACCCCGCAAAGTTACAACAAATACGGCTACGTGCACGGAGACCCAATTGGAAGTCGCGACCCATCCGGAAAGTATTTGATTGCAATCGACGGCACTGGAACCAAAGACTGGCTATCAAACCCTCGCAACCCACAAAAGCTACCGAACGGACGTTGGCTCTCGCACGTCCTAAATTTCTTTGAAGACTATTCCGGATCTCGTCACTATGACTATGGCCCGTCGGATGGTAAATATGCGTCCGACCTACCGGAAATCGAAGAAAGGGCCTACAAGAAGTTAATCGAGTTTCGATCCGAGTCGCCGTCAAACAAAAACGAACCGATTGATATTATCGGTTGGAGTCGGGGAGCATACTCAGCAATGAGACTTGCTCAGCGACTGAAAATCGAAGGACTTCCGAACGGCGACGGCACTTGGACAACAAACATCCCAGTGCGTTTTCTTGGGTTGTATGATCCAGTCGATATGACGTTTTACGATGGTCCGACGTTGAGTGAGGGTTACGGAAGCCAGAATTGGGTTACTGGCAATGTTGCTACTGTAGTCTGGCTACATGGCGTTGAAGGGGGCTCGTTAAACCGCCGCGATTACGACTCGGGAAGTGCGCCGTGGTACAATTGGCCCAGAATGGATCTAACATGGAATACGGCGAAAACGCGAGTGATTAACTTACCAATGGAAGCCACACACGGTGCCATTGGAGGTACACCCGGCTATTCACCTGATAATTTGGCACTTTACAACTTTAAGCTGGATCGCGATCGGTCAATCGAGGCGGACACACGCATGAGGCAAGAAGCGTCCCGAGTTGGAGTTCCAATTTCTGTCTTACCGGCTTCAGCTTACGGGTTTCCGGACCAATCCACGGGTTTGCCACGTGCTCCATCATCGACCAGTATCTTAGATAGGATTTTCGCAGTCTTTACGTGGGCGTTTCAGACGTTATGAACCATGAAAAGTAGAAACACAATTGCGTTCAATGACACAAGGACGCCCCAGATCATGCGCAATCTCTTTGCGTTTTGCTCGAGTCTGTTATTTATCTCATGTGGTTGCATCTGGAGCCCGCCCGAGCCCGTTTTCTCGGAAACGTATCCAGGCGAAATTGCAGTTTATTCTCAGTTCAATCAAAGTATAACCATCATTTCATGTGATGAACTAGGGCGGGTGCAACCACGGGGAGTGATCATAGCGATTGCAAAAGAGAGTCGCTATCCTCAGAGCATTTGGACCTTCCCGCGAAATCCATACTTACCCAACGAATTTACTATTCGATGGAAAATTGATTCAACAAACGAAGAGCGCTCGCAATTGGTGACCCATCCAAAGAACGCTAAAGGATCCAGTTCAGCCTTGCTTTACCGGCTAAGCGAAGATGGGATCTGGACTTGTGTTTTGGCCGACCCGAGCACTTGGAAAGAGACAGACAAGTGAATTGCCGAAGGTGAATTGCAACTGTTGCACAATTCTCCGAATTGTTCGATCACTGACCGATTCGAACTTTCACGATCTTCTCTCAATCCTGCGCACATCAAGCGAATCCTTTTTCGCCAAGTGCTTGTGCTTTGTGAATTTTGCCAGGTCCTGAGTTGGATGGACGGATTGGCAACGGTTCTGCTGCTGGATGCGTGCAGAAATTATCTGTTACGGGCCGAATTGTGGTCGTAGTCGTGACCGAATTATGACTGTATGGTTTTTGGGGTGTTTTCGGGGCAGTTGACCGAGTTGTTATGAAAACTGG
>JBEBHM010001191.1:0-1939 GCA_040080875.1 Pirellula sp. | reverse complement strand
GGATTGGACGATTTCCAAGCATCGCATTCTTTCAAAACGGTTTATAGTAGCGCACAACGGAGTAGACTTGGATACGTTTCGTCCGCGTGAAGACTTTCTTTCAAGACGTGAACCAGTGAGTGTTTTATTCATTGGGCGAATTGATCGAAACAAGGGGCCAGATATTGCGGCGTGCGCAGTAGAGGTGTTGCAAAGAGAGGGACATCCTGTGACACTAACGGTAGTGGGCGGACTTTGGTTTTACGGCAATACGGATCCATCTGAGGATCCGTTCTTCCAGATTCTTAAAAAGAAGATGGATCAAGTAAATGCTAGTTATCTAGGGCATGTTGAGCGTGGATTCGTTCCCGAACTAGTGCGTCAACATGATGTGGTTTGTGTTCTGTCGCGTACCAACGAACCTTTTGGTCTCGTAGTGCTTGAAGCGATGGCCTCTGGATGTGCCGTCATAGCCTCAAACCGGGGCGGGTTGCCCGAAGCTTGTGAAAATGCGGCATTGTTAGTCGACGAAGCAAATCCGGTAGCTGTCAGTGATGCACTGCGTTCTCTTGTCATTGATCGAATGCGCTTAAATGACTATAAGCAAAAGGGAATATCTCGCGCAGCGCAGTTGCCGTGGTCAAAGTGTGCGAGCATTCTCGAATCCGCCGTTCAAGCGTTATGATCAGAAATCGTTTTTGCCGTCTATTGATGAACGTATATCCGCTGAAACGCGGACGGTGGCGTTTGTTCAATTTTCTCCGCCGTTGGATTCAAGGTTCAGTGATCGAGATGGATGCTACCGGAAATAGGTATGTATTAAATCTCGATAATCATATCGATGCTCATATCTATCTAACGAACGGATATGAATCGGATGAAATCGTCGGCTTTTACAAACGCATAAAATCATATGGTTGCCGACGGTTTATTGATGTGGGTGCAAATATTGGGTGTTACACGCTCTTCTTTTCCAGTGTCCCGGAAATCAAGAAAGTCTACGCGTTTGAGCCCGATCGTGCGAACTTCGCACAATTGGAGGCAAACCTATGGCTCAACGATCGACTCGATTCAGTCGAAGCGTTCCCATTCGCTCTGTCGGATACAAATGGAAAGGCGGAATTTCAAAAGATTCGTCGGCAACGTAAGCTTGGCGAATTGCAATACAATTCAGGCACTGGCTCGCTAACGTACGAGCATCCTGGGCGAGCAGACCAGGTGGAGGTTCAGGTTCGGCGATTCGATGAATTGATTCCGATTCGAGGAGAGCGGATTGCAATCAAGGTGGATGTTGAAGGTCATGAAAACTGCGTGCTAAGAGGAATGGAAGGCTGCTTGCGGGCGAATGAGTGCGTTTTGCTGATCGAGGCTACCTTTGATCCTTATCCCCTGGATACATGGCTGGGGAAAATGGGCTACAATCGGGAGCCTTCGCATGTTGGAGACAATTGGTTGTATTTGAAAGCCACCGAAACAAGGAAACTTTTTGGGGAATTTGTAAACTCACCAGAGCAAAAGGGCCAGAGCGGCGGCGAGGCAAACGAAGCCGAAGAAAGTTCCGGTTAGTTTGCCATAGCGAGTGGCGCCGCGGCAAAATTCTTGATTCGCCCGAAAAGTTCTCAAGCAGATAGCACTTGTCATAGCTCCCCTTGCTGAACCGGGCCGGAGCTTGTCGATTCTGGCGGGGCGGGGTGCAGGGCTTGATGCTGCGTCAAAGAGCCAATGGCGGAAGGCGTCGCTATCATAGTCCTTGTCGGTGACCAGTATCGCCGCGGAAATCTTCCCAAGCACGGTTTAGGCGTGGGAGATGTCCGCATCGTTGCTCGGACTCAGGAAGAGACTGATGGTCTGCCGGGCTTCATTCATTGTCAGCGTCAAGCTAGATTTTCAGTTCACCTTGGGTGCGCCCGAGGGCCTGCCCGTGCTGGTCGCCGGGTGGGTTGCTTGCACAACAATGGAC